>CAXBNB010000628.1:0-3171 GCA_963976505.1 uncultured Reichenbachiellaceae bacterium | reverse complement strand
TTGAAAAGGCATTTACCATTCAAAACTTAAGTGTTTCGAACAATTTGGTCATTAACAGTATTGTGTCTGACAACCCTATTTTTGAACTAAAGGACATCCCTACCGCTGTGGCAGCAGAAAGTTCCTTTCAGTTTATGGTCATACTTGTTGCAGCTAATCCTGGAGTTTATACAACCAATATTTCAGTCTCTACCTCAATCAATGACTTTGATTTTATGGTAACTGGAGAGGTATTGGAAGGAGCTTTACCGCCACTGAATGTGTACAATGTGGTAACGCCAAATGGTGATGGAGTACATGACATTTTCAAAATTGACAACATCACCTTTTACCCCAACAACAACGTGATAATCTACAACAGATGGGGAGATAAGGTTTTTGAAATGGAAGCATACGACAACTTAGGAAAAGTATTCACAGGTACTGCCAATGTAGGCATCAACAAAGAACTTGATACTGACAATTACTATTATTCCATAGACAAGGGTGATGGATCGAAAAAAGAGACAGGATTTTTATTTATAAAGAGATGAAAGCTAAACAAGTCATAATAATTTTCACTTTACTCATTGGGGCAAACGGATTTGTATTTGGTCAACATGGCCCATTGTATAGCCAATACTTATTCAATCCGGCCTATACAGGTGTCAATGATGCTTTTCACGCCTCAGCCATCAGCAGGCAGCAATGGATTGGTGTGGAGGGTGCGCCTGTCACCAATGCTTTGAACGTGACTTCTTCTTTTATTGATAATAAAGTCGGAGTAGGCATGTTGCTTGTCAGCGACCAATTTGGAATAAATAACAATACAGAAATCAATGGCATGTATTCCTATCAAATCGAAATGCTCAATAGTAGAAGTTTGTCCTTTGGTCTTCAAACGAGCTATATTTCTTATCAATATGACTACTCTAAACTGAACCTAGAACAGCCAGATCAAGCCCTCCAAATAGCAGCCACCAATACCACAGAAACCAATTTTGGAGCTGGTGTTTACTTTCAGGCAAAAAACTACTATGCTGGCATTTCCATTCCTAAAATACTAAACAACAATGAGCTTGATAAAAGCCGCTCTCGTTTCAACCAAAAGATTTATATGAGTGGAGGGATCGTATTTGATCAATTCATTTTATTAAAATTCAAACCTTCAATTCTAATGGTATTTGAAGATGGAGAAATGGCCATCCTGGACCTCAATGCACAGTTTCTATTAATGGACGCACTCTGGGTAGGTGCATCATTGAGAAACTTTAGTACCGCAGGCATCAATGGGCAGTTCAAGTTTAAAAGCAATGTACGGCTAGGCTACTCCTTTGAGCTTCCTTTCAACGAAATTGGAAATACCGCATTTTCAACTCATGAATTGATGGTGTCAATAGATCTAGCAATATTCAAAGGGCAAGGCGTTGGGGTGAGGTATTTTTAAGCATATTTCATAACTCCCAAATCGAAAAATCTTTGCCTTTTCCCTGACCTATTAAGGACGAGAAATAATACTGCTCCAGTGTATGTAAATCCTTCAGTTTAAACTCATCTTTTGGGAAAATCTCCAGTACTTCAAATTCATAGATTTCTCCATAATTGGTCAATCGGTATTTGTTGTGGGTCCTTATGTTGTTAAAAGCGATACTCATTCAAGTCAAAGATATATTGTAAAATCTGGAAATGTGAGCCAAAATAATTGAATAAAATCTCATAATCCTATATTTTACATACAATATGTTCAAACTAATTGCATGTATTTCTGTTTGTCTCTTAGGAATATATTCTTTAGAGCTTTCTGCCCAAAACGGACGTTTTGACCTTGGGTCTAGGGCAAACGGAATGGGCAATGCTTCCGTTACTCTTGCGGATGGTTGGAGCATGTTCAACAATATTGGCGGACTTGCCAGGGTAGAAAATACCATGGCGATGGCCACTTATCAGAATAAATACGGAGTACCTGAGTTCAATACTTTTGGAGGTGGATTTGTCAAACCCATGCTCAATGGCGTGGCAGGAATTGGTGTTTTTAGATTTGGTGATGACCTCTACAATGAGCAAAAAATCAACCTCGGATTCAGCAACCAATTTGGAATTACCAGTCTAGGGCTCAACCTCAACTACTTGCAATACAATATAGAAGGTGCAGGAACCAAAGGGATACTCATGCTTGATTTTGGTGGACTGGCAACCATTACTGACCATTTGGTGTTCGGAGCACAAGTTACGAATATCAATCAAGCTGAACTTTCTGCTTTTACAGGAGAAAAAGTACCCACTGTAATGACTGCAGGACTCAGCTACAGACCATCAACAGGATTGATGCTCAATGTGGAAGTAGAAAAAGACCTAGATTTTGATGCCTACTTTAAGATCGGATTGGAATATGAAATTGTCAAAAAAGTGAAAATTCGAACAGGGATGGTCACAGAGCCATTCGAAAGTGCCTTTGGAATCGGGTTCGCCCCATCTGCCTTCGATGTGGACTATGCTTTCAGGAACAATCCCAATCTCGGTGACATTCATGAGCTGACTATTACTTACCGATTTGATGACTGATGTATCAGTGGCTGTCCATATTGCTACTGGTGTTTTTTTGTTCCAAAGCCCATGCACAAGAACCCATTAGACCTGAAATAGACCTTCAGGATTTTGCCGAAACATTATTTCAAATTCAAGACGAAGACATCAACTATGAAGACCTTTACGAGTCATTGTTGCTGCTCTACTCCAACCCACTGAACATCAACAGAGCGACACGTGAGGAGTTATCTTCATTGTATGTACTTTCTGTTGTTCAAGTCAATGATTTACTAAATTACATCAAACAAAATGGAGACCTAGTTTCTCTTTACGAACTGCAGTCTGTTCCCGGGTTCGACCCATTTACTATCCGTCAAATACTCCCTTTTGTGGAAGTCCGTATTGGAGATGAATATGGGACTTCAGGAACATTGATAGACAGGATATTCAGAGAAAAAAACAACTACTTTCTATTGAGAACAGAAAGAATACTGGAAACACAAAAGGGATATACCGCTTCCAGTGATCCTGAAGATTCGAGGTACCTAGGTTCTCCGGTGAAATTGTATGGTAGGTTCAGAACAAGTCATTCAAAAGATTTCAGTCTTGGTTTCACTTTTGAAAAAGATGCTGGAGAACAGCTCAACTGGAATCCCGGCAAAAAAC
>CAXBNB010000627.1:0-3172 GCA_963976505.1 uncultured Reichenbachiellaceae bacterium | reverse complement strand
CATATAGCACAATTCATCTCCTTTTTGGCAAAAGTGTGGTCGCTTATCGTGCAATTTCTATTATTCTGGTAGTAATTCAATGTGGAATATTCAACAACCTTTTGCTTAAAAACAAAGCTTACAATCAAAACACATATATCCCAGCGTTGCTCTACATGCTGTTTATGCACATCTCTTTCGATTTCTTTACACTTTCTCCAGTGCTGATGGGCATGACCTTTACGTTGCTGGGCATCAACAACCTATTTCAAAGAATGGACAATACAACAAGAGACGATCTTTTTGTCCGAATAGGTCTATACCTCGGAATTGCCACTTTGTTTTACTTGCCTTTTTTCTTCTATTTCATTGTCATTATTATTTCTCTACTCATTTATACTGGTTCTATTCTCAGAAGAATATTCCTAATGATGTACGGGTTCTTATTGGTATTTATTCTTGCATCCCTTTATTACTTCTGGTTTGATTCATTTGCTATCTTCAGAATAGAATATATAGAGTCAGTTTTCAATATTGAACAATTTAAATATTTCTCCTGGCCTCAATTTTTTGGGTTGGCATTTATCCCATTATCGATTTTTGTTGTATCCTACTTCAAAGTCAAGACACTCGGTAGGTATGTCAATTTTCAAGTGAAAATTCAAAGTGTGATGTTAATGTTTATGGCCACTGGAGTTCTGTCCATTCTACTGACTAAGGAACTCTCGTTGTATCAACTCATCTATATTGTACCAGGAATGGCATTTTTTACTGCCCACTATTTAATCCTGTTGAGAAAATGGTTTTTCGCAGAAGTGGTGTTCATCATTATAACCGCATTGCTTTTGATGAACCTTTTATTCCCTCTAAAACAATGGCTTTTCATTGATGAGTTTGTGTCCTATGACAGTCTCACGGTTCAGGATTCTCCCTATGACGCAATTACCTCAGAAAAAACGGTGTTGGTACTAGGTGACAATGTAGGGATATACAAAAACAGTTCGTTAGCAACACCATACTTAAACTGGCAATTTTCTCAATCACATTTAGAAAACCTGAACTACTATGACAACCTCACAGAGGCATATCAAAACTTCAACAATGATTTACCTGAAGTCATTATAGATGAAAAGGATATTGTACCAATCTTATTTGACAAAATGCCAACGGTTGGGCTAAAATACACCCAGTATTACAGCATGAAAAACGTGTACTTGAAAAAGAAAGAGTAGTAGGATGAAGCTTTGAAAAAGCTAATCTTAGCAAGAAATCTTATCCACCCGGTTCTGGTGTCTTCCTCCTTCGAATTCTGCAGACAAGAAAGTATCAACCATACTTTGTGCCAAATCATAATCTACAAATCGTTCTGGGATACAAATGATATTGGCATTGTTGTGTTGACGAGATAAAGCGGCCAAGTCTGCATTCCAACATAATGCTGCACGGATTTGCTGGTGTTTGTTGGCAGTCATCGCTACTCCATTACCACTTCCACAAATCAAAATACCCAGGTCAAATTCTTTGTCCGCTACAGCATTTGCAACAGGATGAACAAAATCCGGATAGTCAACTGAATCAGGCGCATAAGGGCCAAAATCTTTCACTTCAACCCCTTTTTCCTTTAGGTATTGAGATATTTTTTCTTTGTATGTAAATCCAGCATGATCACCTCCTATTGCAACTTTCATAGTCTCTTATCTAAATATTTATTCTTCTACCTGCATTTTTTTATACGTCCTTTTAGATATCAGCATGCTAAACTGGTACAGACCAATCAACGGCAATGCTATCAATACTTGACTAAAAGGATCGGGAGGGGTAAGCATAGCCCCTAGAAAGAAAATAGCAACAATACTATGCTTCCTATATGTTTTGAGTATCTCCGGAGTAACAAGCCCCGCTTTGGTTAGAAAATATACAACCATTGGAAGTTGAAACAATATCCCGCAAGCAAGTACTAAAGTCGTAAGCGTAGAAACATAAGAAACTATATCAAATTCATTCAAAATACTTGGGTCAACCCGATAATTTCCCAGAAAATTTATTGATAACGGAGAAAGAATAAAGTATCCAAAAAACACCCCAATCAAGAAAAGCAGACTAACATAAAATACAGCTCCTCTTGCTACACTTCTTTCATTCAAATGCATGCCCGGACTTATAAACCTCCAAACTTCCCAAAAGGCATAAGGAAAGGCACAAATCAAACCCACCGCAAACGATGCTGTAATATGCATGGTAAACTGGCCTGTCATTTGCCTACTTTGAATAATAAAAGGGAGAGAATCTATACACAACGCTTGGGTACCTAGTGTATCAGCCAGTTTACACATCATTCTGTAGGTCCAAAAGTCTATTTTGGAGGGACCTAAAATCAATTGCCCAAATACAAATCCTTTGGCAACAAAAGCACCGATGGTGAATACTCCTATGGCTAGAAATGCACGAATAATATGCCATCGGAGTTCTTCCAAATGGTCTAAGAAAGACATTTCAGGTTGATCTTGTGAATCGTCCTGAACTTCAGGCAAGTTGCTCATGCTATAATATTTATACTAGTTCTTTGTATAATGGAAACTCATGCATCCATTCATTCACCTGATTTTTGATCGCTGCTATATTCTTGTCGTCATCGGTATCTGACAATATAGAGTCCATCAAATCAACAATTTTCACCATATCAATTTCTTTCATCCCTCTGGTAGTCATTGCAGCCGTTCCAACTCGCATTCCAGAAGTAACAAAAGGAGATTTGTCATCAAATGGTACCATGTTTTTGTTGACTGTAATGTCAGCTTTAATCAAAGTGTTTTCCGCAAGCTTTCCGGTAAGTCCTTTTGACCTTAAATCTATCAAACAAATATGATTGTCAGTACCTCCTGAGATCACATGATAGCCTCGGTTTACAAATGCTTCGGCCATTGCTCGTCCATTTTTTTGCACTTGAATGACATACTGCATGTATTCGTCAGATAATGCTTCTCCAAATGCTATTGCTTTAGCAGCAATTACATGTTCCAATGGCCCTCCTTGTGTTCCTGGGAATACTCCAGAATCCAATAAGGCCGTCATTTTTCTCAACTCTCCTTTAGGATTTTTTAATCCAAATGGATTTTCAAAATCTTCTCTCATCAGAATCATTCCACCTCTTGGTCCTCTAAGCGTTTTGTGTGTAGTTGTAGTTACTATATGG
>CAXBNB010000626.1:0-3180 GCA_963976505.1 uncultured Reichenbachiellaceae bacterium | reverse complement strand
TGCAAAAGGAAGAGTGTACTCAGGAGACAATGGAAATGCTCGGGGGTTTTATTACAAACAAGGTGGATACTACCAAAAAAACTGGGGCAAACATGGCGCCCTCACCAACCCTTATGCCTTGGGCTACATCCACGGAATGGATTTGGACGGTGAGCAAGTCAGGTTTACCCATGCATGGATCAAATACGAAGGAGGAAGCTTACCCCAGACCTACAATGACAAAATAATTGCCATCAATCCTTTATTGAATTTTGTGCGGACCACCAGACTCGACGAGCAAGGTTCTTCTTTTTCAAACATAGATGAGGACATCATCCTGGAGACTGAAGACAACTGGTTTAGACCTGTTGACATCAAGGCTGGCCCTGATGGTGCCGTTTACCTTGCCGATTGGTATGACAGCCGCCTTTCTCATATCGACCCACGTGATACATGGAATAAAAGCACAGGGAGAATTTACCGACTCAGGAATAAGACAGCACCTAAAGTCGAGCCTTTTGACTTGAGTACCTTTAGCACCGAAGAATTGGTGACACTGCTCACCAATAACAACAAATGGTTTCGTCAACAGGCATTGAGGCTAATCGGAGACCGAAGGGACAAATCGGTACTTCCACTCCTGAAGGACATGTTGGAAAATGATGCGCCTCAATCCGCATTGGAGGCACTCTGGGCCATTAACCTCACCAATGGATTGGATCAGGAAACAGCGCAGATCGCTTTGGATCACAATGATCCGTATGTCAGGTTGTGGGCGATACGACTATTGGCTGATAACAATGGCACTCAATTGAATCCATCAATAGCCAATAAACTGGCTGATCTGGCTGCTGCAGAAAAGCACCTTGAAGTTGTAGGGCAATTGGCCTCTACTGCCAAACGGCTGACAGGGGCAGATGCCATTCCGATGCTCTCTGGTCTGCTACAAAATCAAGCTACTCCCTATGACAGAGACAACCGATTGTTTATCTGGTGGGCTGTAGAGTCTAAAACGACCAGCAATAGAACCGAATTATTGGCCCTATTCGAAGACGCTGGCTTATGGGAACAACCGCTGGTAAAAGAGTTTATACTCTACCGCATGATCCAAAGGTATGCGCTTGAGGGTGGTTTTGAAAATTACAGTTCTTGTGCCAAGCTGTTTGAACTTTCCCCGACAAATGAAGCCAAGCAAATACTGATGAATGGCTTGCAGGAAGGGCTAAGGGGACGAGATATTTCGGAAATTCCAGAGAATTTGGCCAAAATCATCGAACAATATCAAGCTGAGTTTGGTGAAGGACGACTCGCACTAGGCATGAGACAAAATTCAGCCAAAGCAGTAGCCGAGGCACTGGAAATAATAGCAGATAAAAATGCGTCTAAATTAGAACGCCTCTCCTACCTCCGCATACTTGGAGAGATCAACCAACCGACGGCCGTCCCGGTATTGTTGGCAATAGCAGAAGATCAGGGCTACTCAACAGGCATAAGACTGGCCAGCATTCAATCGCTCAAGCATTACGAAGACAATACAATCGGTACCACAATAGCCAATGCGTATCAGCATAAAATCAGGGCAGACCTGGACCTCAGAAATGAGTGCTTCAGGCTATTTGCAAGTAGGGCAACTTGGGCCCGTGCTTTGCTGTCGAAAATAGTGGATGAAAGAGAAATCAAAAAAGAAGAAATACCGCTTGATATCGTCAAACAAATCAAGATGTTGGACGATCCTGACCTTGTGAGCCAAGTGGATGCCCACTGGCCAGAAGTGAAAATCGCCTCTTCCAGTGAAAAACAACAAGAGATGGAAAGGGTACGCAAGGCCCTGCAAACCAAAAATGGTGACCTCAAAGCTGGTCAAGTGATTTATCAGAGAAGCTGTGGCAGCTGTCACCGTTTGTTTGGAGAAGGTGGAGATATCGGACCCGCATTGACCGGATACGACAGAGACAATGTGAATTACCTGACGCTCAATATTGTAAATCCCAACGCAGACATACGGGAGGGATATGTGAATTACCGGATCATCAAAACAGACGGTCAGGTAATAATCGGTACGATAAAAGACAGAAGTGGCGGGAATGTGACCATCAAACCTTTGGGAGGAACAGAAACAACATTGTCCTCCACTGAGATCAAATTGATGGAAGCACAAAAAACCTCCATAATGCCCGAAAGGATTCTGGAGTCATTGTCCGATCAGGAGATCAGGGATTTGTTTGCCTACCTGGGTGAATAGCAGGTGAAAAAGGCAGCTTATTTAGATGCCGTGAAAGACGTGAATGAAATTTTAAATTCCTTATATTTATGGAAAATATTGGGAATATATAACGCACTTTGTGCTTTATGCTCAAATGTTATGTGTAAAGATTAAATATGTCAATTAGAGAATTATTCAAGCCAAATAAGTATTGGGTACTTAACAATCTTGAAATGAGATACGATTTTAAGTTTGACCCAATAGTCGCATATCTAGACAATACGCAAGAAATGATTCATAAACAGGAACGGGAACTTTCTGAAAAATATGAAGAATGGAATAAAGAACATCAGCATGATACGGAGGTACCTGAGGCTTATGATATTTTTGAAACAGAGATTCTAAATAGCTCAGAATTCCCAATTATCATGAATCATTCAATCTATTTGACGATATATTCAATCTTTGAAAAAGAGTTCTTCAATTTATGTATGTGGTGTCAAAGTGCGGAAAACTTAAAAATTGGACCAAAAGACATCAAAGAAAGAAATTACCTTGGTCAATGTCATAAGTTTATAACTCTAGTATTAGAAGTCGAATTGACACAGTTAGATAATCAATGGACGACCATTAATAAGTTTCAGCAAATTCGTAATGCAATCGCTCATAATAATGGTGCAGTGAAGCCCACTAACTCTGAATTGATAACATTCATCAATGATTCAGATGGAATTTCTATCGACGAACGAAATACCACATTAGAAATTAAATCAATTGAATTTTTGAAGTATATGATTCAACAGTTCTCCAATTTTTTGCTTGATACAAGCAATGTAATTCAAACAGCAAAAGGAAACACATAACATGGTGTATAAAATCATGCGCGGGCGGTGCTAGACGAAAGGGCGGCGGTTTTGGATTGCCCGCCAATTCTGCGAATTGGCCTATTGAGAAGAAAAAATTTATAGACCATTTCGCAGATTTGGCTATTTAGCATC
>CAXBNB010000625.1:0-3181 GCA_963976505.1 uncultured Reichenbachiellaceae bacterium | reverse complement strand
TGGTGACGCTGGAATCAGATAAAATCGTACGGCATTTTTATGTTGATAGTGATAAAAGAGCAACTTCCTTTCCTGTTGACATAACGGAAGACTTTGTACCAAATATATACCTCACAGCTACTTTGTTTAAGCCCCATGAGGAGTCAGACTTGCCTTTGACTATTGCGCATGGTGTTGCACCGATTCTTGTCGAGAATCCGTCAAATAAATTGGCTCTGAACATAGAATCCACGAACAAATCCAGGTCAAATACAAAACAGACTATTAAAATCAAATCAACACCCAATACAGCAGTGTCAGTGGCGGTGGTAGATGAAGGAATTTTGCAATTGACACAATATGCTACACCAGATCCGTATAAGTATTTTTATAGAAAACGGGCTTTAGGCGTTCAATCCTATGATGTTTACCCCTATTTATTTCCTGAGATAAATCTGACTACCGGACGGGTAGGTGGCGATGATACCCGAGCCGCACAATTGGCTAAAAGGGTTAATCCCTTGACCAACAAGCGAGTGAAATTGGTGTCATTTTGGAGTGGCATCCTTAAAACAGATGCAAGTGGCAACCTTTCTTATGAAATCGATATCCCTCAGTTTTCAGGTGACCTTAGAGTAATGGCAACTGCCTATAAAAATCAGGCTTTCGCTTCGGCATCTCACAACATACAAGTGGCCGACCCTATTGTAATTAGTGCTGCATTACCGCGATTTTTAAGTCCGGGAGATACAGTCTTGCTGCCAGTGATCCTATCCAATACTACAGATAAGCCTACTTCCTGTGAGACAAACTTAAGTGTAGTAGGACCTGTCACTATCATAGGAAGTACTTCTTTGAAAACGGATATTGCTTCTAAGTCTGAAGATCAGGTGGTTTATAAAGTAGTAGCGGACAAGAGGTTGGGATTATCCAATATCACAGTTGACGTCAAAGCATTTGGTGAGTCTTTTCGCAATAGTACTGACATAACTGTGCGTCCGGCTTCTCCCCTTCAAAAAATATCGGGTTCAGGTGTTATCAAAGCAGAAGCATCTGAAAAGCTTTCACTTGCCGACGATAAGTTTATGCCTCAGAGCGTCAGGCGAAACCTGCTGCTGAGCAATTCACCGATGGTGGAGTTCACCAAAGACCTTGATTATTTATTGCGCTATCCACACTATTGCCTAGAGCAAACTGTTTCGGCTGTTTTTCCTCAGCTCTATTTTACTGATTTGAGCCAGCAGATCTTCGATTCAAATGATGCAATGAAAAAGACCAACAGTCATTACCACATTTCAGAAGCGATCAAAAAAATACAACTCATGCAACTTTATCATGGTGGGCTCACTTATTGGCCAGGGCAAGGGTATGAGAGCTGGTGGGGGTCGGCTTATGCCGCGCACTTTCTCTTTGAAGCACAAAAGGCCGGCTTTGAAGTGGATCAAAGCATGTACAAAAAGTTGCTGGATTACCTCACTACCAAACTGAAATACTACAAAAGCAATTTGAACGACCTGAGCCTCGATGGAAAATACTTATTGGCTGCTGCCTATGCTTTGATTGGAGATGAGAAAAAATACAAAGAAGTTTTGCCTTCAGCCTTTTCAGGAGAAAAATCTAAAAGGGTATTTGGAGGCAGTTTTCATTCTTTTATTCGTGATGAAGCCCTTGCCCTCAACGTATTGATAGAGGTAGATCAAGACAATCCTCAGACCGCAGTGATGGCCCGACATATTTCTCAATACCTAAAAAATGAAAGGTATTTAAGTACTCAAGAAAGGGCATTTAGTTTTCTCGCATTGGGAAAATTGGCAAAGCAGAATGCTGCAAGCGATATCAAAGCCAGTATCAAGTCCAACGGAAAGACTCTGGCTGACTACAACAACAAAACGCTAAGCCTGACTTCC
The DNA here is from genome assembly GCA_963976505.1 of uncultured Reichenbachiellaceae bacterium. Lineage (GTDB taxonomy): Bacteria > Bacteroidota > Bacteroidia > Cytophagales > Cyclobacteriaceae > CAXBNB01. The sequence continues at coordinate 1,295 of CAXBNB010000625.1, read as the reverse complement.
AATCAATTGGACTCAAAAGAATTATCCATCGAAACTTCAGGAAATGGATCTTTGTATTATTTCTGGGAAACTGAAGGCATCAGTGTTGATGGAAGCTATAGAGAGGAAGACTCTTTTCTAAAAGTGAGGAAAAAGTTTTATGATAGAAAGGGCAAGTTGATTACTGGCAATACCTTTAATCAAAATGACCTTATTGTGGTCAACTTGTCTATCCAGGCAGCCAACAACAAAAGAGTAGAAAACGTGGCAATGACTGACATACTACCTGCCGGTTTTGAGATAGAGAATCCTAGGATAACAGAAGTACCAGGAACAGATTGGATCAAGAATGCTGCTACTTCAGAGTACACAGATATTAGAGATGACCGTATCAGTTATTTTATGACGGTGGAAGGTGGAGTGCAAAACTATTACTATGTGGTACGGGCTGTATCAAAAGGGACTTTCCAGATGGGACCTGTGGGAGCAGATGCCATGTACAATGGAGAATATCATTCCTATAGTGGAGGTGGGACTATTGTAGTGAAGTAAATTATCAATGAGTTACACGCTATATGGTTTGATTTCCATGTACTTCAGAGTAGTTGTGGGTAATACTTCACATATCAAAATACCATTTCAATAGAAAAAAGAATACTTGCTTTTATTGTTTGTCCTTTTCAGTAGTTTTAATATTTTTGTAACCATTGTGTAAGGTTGATCAACTTGGTTATGAAAGATTATTTGTCCTTAGCGGAAACATCAGAGATCATTGGAAAAAGTAAAGAAACTTTGAGGAGATGGGATAGAGAGGGTATTCTAAATGCTGTTCGTGAGCCCGTTTCAAATTATAGAGTTTATAGAAAGACTGACGTTGAACAGTTGCTAGGTAGCCTGTTTGATGATACCATTGATGATGAGGTTTCAAATTATGTTGAAGCAGAAAATGAATATTCGGTTTTAGAATTGTTTGCAGGTGCAGGTGGATTGGCTGTGGGGATGGAGAAAGCTGGGTTAAAGTGTGTGGCATTGAATGAGATTGATAAATGGGCATGTCAAACACTTCGTAAAAACCGACCTTCTTGGGATGTTTTGGAGGGTGATATTAAGGATTTTAATTTCTCTAAATATTATAATAATGTCGATGTTGTTACTGGTGGTTTTCCTTGTCAGGCTTTCAGCTATGCTGGGAAAAAGCTTGGCTTGAAAGATGCTCGTGGTACGTTGTTCTATGAATTTGCAAGAGTAGTGCAAGAAGTAAATCCACCGATCTGTATTGGAGAAAATGTTCGTGGTTTGTTAAGTCATGAAAATGG
>CAXBNB010000624.1:0-3185 GCA_963976505.1 uncultured Reichenbachiellaceae bacterium | reverse complement strand
AGCACAGCCAGAGCCAGCGTAAGCGAGTGCCCCACTGTAAATGCTGTAACCAATACCAATACTTTTTTCCATTCATACATTTGGTACAGCGCACACAATGCCACTACAAACAATATATGATCATAACCCTGAATGTCGAGAATATGCTCTCTACCTAGCTGGAAGTACAATTCAAATTCTGACATAATTAGTTTAAGCTTTTCTTTTCGATAATGTGTAAGTCTCTTTGGGGAAAGGGTATTTCAATACCATTTTTATTGAATTCTTCAAATATCATATAGCGCATATCACTTTTTATCCTCTCGACTGTAAATGAGTTGGCAACCCAAAAGAAAATCTGAAAGTCAAGAGAAGAATCTCCAAAATCATTGAATCGAATAAAGGGCTCTGGGCTTTTAGATATTTCTGAATGTGTCTGTACACATTTTAAAAGAATGTCTCTTACCTTATTCGGATCACTTCCATAGGCTACTCCTACATTTACATGAAACCTTGTATGTGTATCATTATGGCTCCAATTGATAATTTTATCATTTACAAACTTAGAGTTTGGAACGATCATAGAAATATCGTCTCTGGTTTTTATCTCGGAAGTTCGCAGGCCAATATGAGTTACCTTGCCGATTTCGCCATCTTCTAATTGGATCACGTCATCAATTTTCAATGTCCTCTCAATCAACAAAATAAGCCCAGAAGCCAAGTCATTAAACAATTGCTGCAAACCAAGACCAACACCTACCAATAATGCTGCGATACTTGCCAGTAATATCGATATCTGCATACCTAGACTTTCTAAAATCAAGATACTGACCAAGACCCATATAAAATATTTGATTATTTGGAAAATAGACCAACTGGCACTTTTATCAAGTTGGTTTTTATCCACAAGCCTCTGGAAGACTTTTTTGATCACCCACAATACCACCAATGTTGCCAGTACAATCAACATACACACCATGACACTGTAAACACTGATTATTAGGTGTTCGGACTCAACGAATGTATAACTCAATATTTCCTTTAGTGTCATGATTATATTTTAGATGTACTTTATTCCTAATTCAATTAGTTAAAATTATATCTAATTTTGGATTCATTATTGTAATGGCAAACTTAATACCAATAACCTATCTGATTGTGTTGAATTATATAATCCCTTTATTCTTTTATTTAAGCGGTGCTTTGACGCATGCTTTTCATATTTCTGTATGTGAAATAGAGTATGATCAGGAGAGGAAATCACTTGAAATTACACATCGAGTATTTTTAGATGACTTGGAGACAACACTTAAAACCTGGTCGGGAGATCAAAATATAGATGTAATCAATCCTAAAGTTGACAGTGATTTTCAAAAAATACTAGGAAAATACCTGCTCGAAAAATTCACCATAAAGGTTAATGGCAAAGAGACACAACTTTCATTTTTGGGATCTGAACAAGAAGGAGATGTGATGTATTGCTACATAGAATTAACTGGGGTAAAAAAACTGAATTCAATTGACATCACCAATAAAATCTTCATGGATAAATTTGATGATCAGATGAACATGGTTCACATTTATAAAGGTGAAAAAACCACCTCGACCAAATTCTCAAAGAATAAAACAGATTTCATGTTGGATTTCGACTAGATCAATTGTCATCATCGGTGAAATAACGATCAGTATCGTCATCTTCCTCTTGGATGACTTCAGTAGTAACCTGACCTTCTTCTAAGAGCACTTCCTCTTTCTCCTGCTTTTTCTTCTTGTATTTTGTTACTTTAAATTCTGTCCTACGGTTAATTTGATGCTCTTCCTCTGTTTGCGCTTCTTTTATTTTTAGATGCGTTTCTCCATATCCTTTAGGAACTAGCCTGTTGTAGTCCACTCCTTTTGATACAATGTAATCAACAGCCGACTTGGCCCTTCTCTGGGAAAGACTCTTGTTGTAATTGTCATCAGCACGTGCATCCGTATGCGAACTCAGCTCTATGGTAATCTCTGGATTGTCTTGCATCATGACCACCAGTTTGTCCAACTCAAGGGCAGCATCTGGTCGTATATCCGATTTGTCTAAATCATAATAGATGTTTTCGACCAATATGGGTTTTTCCATGATAATTTGATTCAAAGGAAGATCCATCGTGAAGTTCACATTGGTTACGGTATTTTCAAGTGTGGCCCTATCCACAGATTTACCAACTGTAGAAAACCGCTTTCTTGTAGTAAAATAATTTTCCTTTTCTGCCAAGAGGTCGTAGTTTTCTTCTGAATAAACCCTGAAATTGTATTTGCCATCAACTTTGGTGAAATCTTCATCTATGATCTCTCCGCTCTCATCCAACAAATAAACCTTTGTATTTGCAAGTGGTTTAAGTTCCCCTGTTTCCAGATCGGGAGTCTGCGTTGTTCCTGACAAAAAGTAATTTACGATTTTAAGATTTGGGTCGTCGTTAACGAAAGTATAAATATCATCATCTCCTTGACCACCATCTCGATTGGACGTAAAAAAGCCTCTGGTTTCATTGAAAAGGTAAATGCCAAAATCGTCTTTTGGAGAGTTGATGGGTTCACCTGCATTTTCAACTATAATTTCACCCTTTTCTCTGCGTGAGATGAAAATATCAGCTCCTCCCATACCGGGATGTCCATCAGAGGAAAAATACAATTGGCCGTCTTCGGCAACAAACGGGAATACCTCATTCCCAGGTGTGTTAATTTTGTCTCCAAGATTGCGTACATCAACCCATCTACCTCTTCTATTCAGTTTAGCAGTATAAATATCAATTCCTCCAAAGCCGCCTTCTCGATTAGAAGCAAAATACAACGTGTTTCCATCAGGGCTTAAAGCAGGAGACGAGTCCCATGAGTCACGTCTGCTTGCGTTTATTATTCTGGGCTTTGTCCACCTACCATTTCTTACTCTTGTAAAATAAAGATCCACCTCATTGGTACCGCTATATTTTCCGTTGTTTCCTTTAGCATAAATCACTGAAGATCCATCTTTTGAAATCGTAATAGATCCTTCATTTACATTAGGGTCGTTAATAATTTCTGGCAATGGTGCCAAGGTATTGAGGTCAACTTTTGCTCCCTTTGTCTTGATTTTATAGATATCCGTGAAAGGTGTGCCAGTAGTTTTATAAATTTTACCACCGTACCTGTTGGAAGTAAAATAAAGGAATCCATTGTTGTAAACAGGG
>CAXBNB010000623.1:0-3187 GCA_963976505.1 uncultured Reichenbachiellaceae bacterium | reverse complement strand
TTCATATTGAGACATCCTGGCTTTGATCTCTGGATCTCCCATTTGATCAAATTGCATCTGTTGCAAAGTATTCAAATGATCCAATTGGGTACGTCGGTTCTTTTCACTGACACCTGGAGGATTAGAAAGAAACAATACAGGATTTTTACCCGCTCTGAATTGTACCCCTTGATGTTCCGACGGAAGAAATCCATTGCCCCAGAGTCGAGAGTACAATGGTTGTCCAAATTTGTCTTTCGTCACCAAGACCACAAACCCCGGAAGATTGGCATTGTCACTACCCAATCCATAACTCACCCACGAACCAATTGAAGGTCTTCCCGGAAACTGCGATCCTGTCTGAATAAATGTAACCGCAGGATCATGATTGATCGCATCGGTGTACATCGACTTGATAAAGCACAATTCGTCGGTGATCTTCGCAGTATGTGGCATAAGATCACTCATCCAAGCTCCACTTTGCCCGTGTTGTTTGAAATTGAATATCGAACCAGCCAATGGCAATGAAGTTTGACCTGAAGTCATACCTGTCAGTCTTTGTCCTTGTCTCACACTGTCTGGCAGCTCTTGCCCATTCATTTTATTGAGTAAAGGCTTGTAATCGAATAAATCCAGCTGTGATGGAGCTCCGCTTTGAAAAAGGTAAATAACCCTTTTCACTTTAGGTGTAAAATGTGGGCCACCAAGCACTCCTCCACCCATTCTCGGGGCTGCAGCCGCTAAACTAAATGGATCCATCATAGAGCCCAATGTCAGAGCTCCTAACCCAAGCGATGTTCGCGTTAAAAAATCCCGTCGACTATAGTTGGTATTGAAATGATCACACATATCTTTATCTTTTTATATAAGCTTCGTCCATGTTAAATAGCGTATTTGACAAGACCGACAGTGCCGCCATTTCTATCGGATCATATTTTCCTGAACCATTATAGTCCCCCACAGCGAGGTAATCATTCACTCCGGCTTTATCATTCATAAATTCTTCATACTCTCCTTGATAAAGAGCTTCAAAAACTTTTGTTTCTTCTTCGCTTGGAGGTCTGCTCAATACCAATTGAAAACCAGTCTCTATTTTATCTTTCAACGAGTCTCCTGCTTCATGCCTCAGCCTGTATGCCAACGCCCTAGAGGCTTCTAAAAATTGAGGATCATTAAGTAAAACCAATGCCTGTAAAGGGGTATTGGTACGTTCCCTTTTAATAGTACAAACCTCCCTACTCGGCGCATCAAAAAGTTCCATAAATGGTGGCGGTGAAGTCCTACGAATGAAAGTGTACATACTCTTGCGGTATTGTTTTTTATCTTCATCACGTTTATACCTCAGTAGAAAATGTGAAAAATTTCCTTTTTCAATCCAAAGCCCGTCTGGTTGATAAGGCTTAGAACTTGGCCCTCCTAATTCTTGATAAAGAAGGCCACTGGATGCTAGGGCATTGTTTCGGATGAACTCCGCCTGCCAACGATAGCTGGGGGCTCTTGCCAACATGGTATTCTCATCATCCTTTTCCATGTGCTCCTTAGTTGCTTTTGAGCTTTGCCGATAGGTATGACTGGTCACCATCTTCTTGATCAAAGCTTTGACATCCCAACCCGATTCTATAAAGTCCACAGCCAACCAGTCCAACAATTCTGGATGCGTGGGCAGAGCACCCTGGCTGCCAAAATCATCTGCTGTACTCACAATTCCACGACCAAAAACCATTTGCCAATATCGGTTGACAGCAACCCTTGCTGTCAAAGGATTTTTTTCATCAAACAACCACTGGCTCAACCCCAGTCGATTTCTTGGAAAATCAGAAGACATTTCAAGGACTTTCATAGGTGTCCCAGGATCAACTTGCTCTCCGTATGCGTTATAAACACCTCTTTTAAGCAGATAAGTCGGACGTATATTGTCCATTTCTTTCATCACCATAAGTTCAGGAATGGTATCCACCATGTTGAGTCGTTTTGATCTCAACTTTGCCAATTCGCCTGAAATTTTATTGTAGTCTTTGCTTTTATCAATGTAAATAACGGGCATTTCACCATTTTGAGATTGATTATAAACTGACTCCACTTGTGAATCGGGCACCTCCCAATTGAAAAATGAGACTTCATCAAAAGAACCCTTGTAGATTCCATTATCTCCTCCAAAAGTCCGGTAACTCTTGCCCATTAACAGCCCTCTAAAATCCCTTTGACGGGTAGTATTGGTGGGTAATATACTTTTGTATAAGTCATCGTAAATAATACTTTGGGCACTCTTTTTTCCATTTACATAAATATTGGCTCCATTCGCTTTGGATGATCCATCGTAAGTAAACAATACATGAGTCCATTCATTTAAAGGAATTTTCACACTGCTTTTTACATGAATGTAATTGTGAGGCAGGCTGCTAATTAGTCGTATGGCAGCATTATTGGTCGAATCGAGGTACAACTCCCAACCACGCCATAAGCTATTTTTTGATCCTACGTTACTTGTGATCACCTTGCTTTTGCCATTATCCTCAACGGGATTTACCCAAACAGAAATTGAAAAATGATCGGTTGCTTCAAACTGCCCAAATTCATTGAAAACAATTCTATCATCTTGATGATCAAACTGACGTGCATAACCTGATATTCCTGCAATAGTATCAGTTCCATATTGCACCGAGAGTGCTCGATTGTCTAAAAACTCATTCGGTCCAGATTTGGTTGTTTTTTCAAATGAATGATGCAGAATAGGCTTTATTTTGGTCAGATTTTGATGGTTCACAAAATCTTTGACAGCCAGTAATTCTTCTGTTTTCAATCGATTTTTTTTCTCCAATTGGTCAATATCTGCATCCAATGCTGCGATAATCTGATCGGTTGTTTCATCCGTCAGTTTTAACATTGGCCCATAATTTCCATCGTCACCCGTCATCCCCAATTCCTTTACATTGTTGAAAAATGCGCTCAATTGAAAATACTCTTTTTGGGAAATGGGATCAAACTTATGGTCATGGCATTTCGCACATTCCACAGTAAGCCCTAGAAAGGCCGTACCTAATGTATTGGTTCGGTTGGAAACGTATTCAACCCTAAATTCTTCATCCACTGCCCCTCCTTCTGCGGTCATCGGATGGTTTCTGTTAAATGCTGTGGCAACAATTTGGCCTTTGGTGGCATTGGGCATCAAATCACCAGCCAATTGTTCGGACACAAACTGATCATAGGG
>CAXBNB010000622.1:0-3188 GCA_963976505.1 uncultured Reichenbachiellaceae bacterium | reverse complement strand
TCTTGACGAAATAGGCTACAACGTTGTACCTATTCAGGTACTAAAGGCCATCAACTATAGAGTGCCTCAAAAACGTGAGCGATTAATTTTGGTAGGTGTTCGAAAGGATATAAAAGTTGAATACCAATACCCAAAACCTCATAAAAAAATATATAATTTATCTGATGCATTAAAAGAGGGGGAGTTATTTGATTCTATTGTACCAAAGTCAGAAGGAGCTAAATATCCAGAGTATAAGAAACAAGTTTTGGACTTGATCCCACAAAAGGGCTATTGGCGAGATTTGCCTATAGACATTCAAAAAGAATATATGGGAGGCAGCTATTATCTAGGTGGTGGAAAAACAGGAATGGCTCGTAGAATTGGGTGGGATGAACCATCATTGACCTTAACTTGTAGCCCTGCACAAAAACAAACAGAAAGATGCCATCCCGACGAAACTCGACCCTTTACTGTCCGAGAGTATGCTAGAATTCAAACTTTTCCAGATGAATGGGATTTTGTAGGTTCGATTGCTCAACAATACAAACAAATTGGCAATGCTGTCCCTGTTAATTTAGGTGAGGAAGTTGGTTATTCAATTGTTGGATTTTTGAATCAATTCTACAAATCCTCAAAATCGAAATAATGGAGAATTTCTAATTTCATCTGCCAATTCTTCACAACCTTTATTTATCAAGTCTTTTGTTTCAAGACTGTCAATGCATTTATGAAGTTCATTGACTAGTCCATCATAAAAGTCAGGAAAACCAGTAATCCTATGCCAAAAATCTTTACCAATTATTACTGGATGGGTTTTGTCAATAGCCTTATAATGCATACTCAAATCACTGGCTTCTCCATATAATACGCCAACAATAAAATCAGAATTACTAATTCCCTTAAAGGCAAGGTTTGTTCTTGCTAAACTAATTGTGCTTGTAAATTTCCGAATTAATGGTTTAACATCTTCTGAGTTAATTGTGTTTGGACCTGACTTTAGCTGACACCATTTTTTCCTTTGGTCAACTTTATCAACAAATTCAATATCCATTCCCTTAATTAACGAGCCATTTGCCATTTCGAGTTCTACAAACATATTCTGAATTCGAGTTCCAAATGAAGTGTTTATAGAGGTGCCTAATACTCTGGGGTAATAAAGTGCTTTGGCAATGCCTTCAGCGCTGTAATTATTTTCAAGAACTTTTGATAAATACTTTACTACAATTGGGTTGATATTGTATGATTTTAATTTTGAATGTGTCTTTAGAGAAGCTTCAATGTGATTGTTGAAAATATAGGTTACAAAATAGTTCACTATTCTATCCAAAAGCTCTTTTTCAGTCATAGTACTAAGATATGCATGGTTATTATTTGAATCCCTTCCTTTTGTCTTTTAAAACAAAACTAATAAATTCCTTACTGTTTATTTTTTTCTGAAAAATATTTGGATAGGGTGTCAGGAAATAATAAAGTATGCACGCATACTTTATTGCAGAAAGTTTTATCTTTGATATAAATAAAAAAAGACCTTCCTAATTAAAGAAAGGTCTTAAAGTTATCGTGGTGATGAGTGGGCTCGAACCACCGACTCACGGATTTTCAGTCCGATGCTCTACCAACTGAGCTACATCACCCCGTTAAAGAGGTGCAAAAGTATAAATAAAAGTAATTCACGCAAAGCTTTTAATTATTATTTGAAAAAGAATATTTAGATTAGAATATGAATTGGATTTCACAAGCAGCATTCTTGATCATTATAGCCATTACAGGCTATTTTCTTACTAGAAGGATCAACAGAATTAGACAAAATATTTTATCGGGAAAAGACCTAGATCGATCCGAAAACAAAAAAGAGCGTTTCAAAACAATGCTACTTGTGGCTTTCGGTCAAGGCAAAATGTTTAAAAAACCAATTCCGGCTTTTTTACATTTGCTTATTTACGTAGGTTTTTTGGTCATCAACATTGAAGTGTTGGAGTTTGTGATCGATGGCTTAGCAGGTACACACAGGATATTTGCTTCCTTCCTAGGTAGCTTTTATACTGTCGCTTTAAATTTCTTCGAGTTTTTAGCAGTGCTGGTTACGTTCTCTTGTATTGCATTTCTTGTTAGGAGAAATGTATTGAAAGTGGAGCGACTGGTAAAACCTGAGATGAAAGGTTGGCCTGCTTTAGATGCCAATCTTATTCTAATAATAGAAATTACGTTGATGATGGCCATTCTCAAAATGAATGCAGCAGATCAAATCCTGCAAAGCAGAGGTGTGGAAGGTTACACCGAGACCGGAAGCTTTTTCTTTAGTAGTTTATTCATTCCCATATTGACACATTTTGAAACTCCTTTCTTAATTTTTGTAGAAAGAGCCTCTTGGTGGTTTCATATAATAGGAATTCTTGGTTTTGCTGTGTACGTAACCTATTCGAAACACCTTCATATATTTTTGGCCTTTCCCAACACCTACTATTCTAATTTGTGGAATAAGGGTAAAATCAAAAATATGGATGACGTGACGAATGAAGTGAAAATGATGCTTGGCGTGGCAGAAGAAACTGGTGCTCCACCCGCTGAAATTTCAAGATTTGGAGCAAAGGACGCCACTGACCTGACATGGAAAAGCCTGATGGAATCCTACACTTGTACCGAGTGTGGAAGGTGTACTTCCGAATGCCCTGCCAACCAGACAGGAAAATTGCTCTCTCCAAGAAAAATTATGATGGATACCAGAGACCGGATAGAAGAAATTGGTAAAGGGGAAGGTAAGGACAAAACTTTGTTGGGCGATTATATCACAAAAGAAGAGATAAATGCCTGTACCAGCTGTAATGCTTGCACAGAGGCCTGTCCTGTAAACATAGACCCATTGTCAATTATATTAGAAATGAGAAGGTATGTTTCCATGGAAGAGTCAGGATCCCCAGCTTCGTGGAATTCAATGTTTTCAAATATAGAAACGAATTTTGCACCCTGGAAATTTGCACCTTCTGATAGGTTTAAGTGGAAAGAAGAATTGAATAAATAACCACATGGAAAAAATGGAATATAAAACCCCAACGGTAGCAGAATTAGTAGCAGAAGGAAAAAGTCCAGAAGTTTTATTTTGGGTAGGATGCGCGGGATCATTCGACGATCGCTATAAAAAAGTAACCATTGCTTTTATCAAGATTCTAAATCACGTAGGAATCAATTTTGCAGTGCTGGGAGAAGAG
>CAXBNB010000621.1:0-3190 GCA_963976505.1 uncultured Reichenbachiellaceae bacterium | reverse complement strand
AATCTAGTTGGTTGCTGTATAATACTGCGATGTTACTCAATATTTCAGCTACCCCAGATTTATCGTTGAGTTGCTCGAATATATCCAGCGATCTGAAATAATATTTTAGTGCAGAAACGTAATCACCTAAATAGTCATAAGTTACTCCAAGGTTGAATAATGAATTGGAATATGCCCTAGTGTCTTTCAACTCAAGGTTCAACTCCATTGCTTTTTGGTAATAATTTTTCGAACTGATGTAGTTTCCAAGCTCTCCCTCATGATCAGCCATCAAGGTGTATCCATTGGCTTGTATCTGTTGGTTGGTACTTTTATTGGTGATAGCAATAATTTCCCCCGCAAGAGAACCGGCCATACTGTCGTCTCGATAATAATAATAATAATAATCGTATAGATCGCAAAGAATATAGAACTTAACCGAGTCAACTGTGGCATGCTCTAGTTCGGTGGTTAGACTGTCAATATTTATTTTATTTCCAAAAAGATTGGTGCAACAAAAAAATGTCAAGCAACAAAGAATTCCCGTAAGTTTTAGTGTCAATTTTATATTAAACACATTAGTGAATTTAAAGGACAACATAGTATCACTCATGGTAAAATATATGACTTAAACGGACAATATCTGATTTTTAGCGAATCTCTGCTTAGCATTGCAAAACGAATTAAAGACTAATATATATAAAGATATCCATAGCTGGTAATTAAACTCCCGCTGCTAATCTCGTAGAGATTTCAGCGGGTTTTTTATTGCCTAATTTCTACTAATTATTAATTAGATTTGATTCGGAATTGGGTCATATAATTCAATGAGTGGTAGTTATAACATTATAGTAGTGTCAAGATGTGAACACAAACTGGCAGTCCAGCGGTTCAATTAGTTTTTTACATTCTACTTGCGCTGATAAAAGAAAAGCATTAAAAAACCAGTTCCTAAATGGACATAAGTCAATGATTTTCGAAAGATTATTTATCTGGGGAAATGCCAATCCAAGAACACTATTTCTGATTGACGGATTTGGAGCCCTGCTATCTGCCATTTTATTAGGTATAATTTTGATCAAATTTGAAACGATTTTCGGAATCCCAAAATCCACTTTGTATTTTCTTGCCTCTTTGCCTTGCCTGTTTGCTATTTATGATTTTTACTGCTTCATTGGGATGAATGATAAATTGAGTGGTTCTTTAAATAGAATAGCGATTATAAACCTATTCTATTGTTGTTTATCAATTGGCTTGGCTGTCTTTCACCGAAATCAAATAACCTATTTTGGATGGACGTATATCTTATTAGAGGTTTTGATCATAATTGCACTCGCCATTTTTGAATTAGCAACGGCTAAATCACTGTTTCGAAAGACAAATGAAGATAGCCTTTTATAAGGAATCAAACTGGGATATTAAACAAGACTTATAAGCCTGAAAAAATGAAATGAGAGGCTCATTCAAAATCACCCTACATCCTCCAATGGTGTTTTCTAAATTCTCCAGGATTTTTACCAGTAATTTTTTTAAAGAGTCGGGTGAAATAGGATAGGTTAGAGATTCCTATTTTCATGGCAATATCTGGAATAGTATCTGTAGTAGATGTCAATAGGAGTTGGGCTCGTTCTATGCGTTTGATTTGGATGTAACTAATGGGTCTGATACCAAAAAGTTTGTTAAAAGCTCGGGAATAGTAATCTACATTCAAGTGGGATTTAGATGCCAATAAATCTACGGTTAAAGTTTGCTGTAAATTTTCGTGAATGAATTGCACGCTTTCGGTGATCTTCTTTGCAGTGAGTGAATCATTATTGGGTATGATGTTTTTGTCGGTAATGAACCTGGAAAAAAGCGATAACAATATTCCTTGAGTTTCTAAAAAATCAGAAGAGTTCATTTCTTCATTCCTTTTCTCAAAGGAAAGGATGGTGGGGTGGTTGTCATATACTTTGGGGTCTGGGTTGAACAGCCCTCTATTCGGGTTTATTTCCAACAGCCTTTTGAAATTGACAATATCCAACGTATTGGCCTTTACTTCATAAGTAAAAGCTTTATGGTTGTAAACAGAAAGCCCGTCTCCGATTTTTTCCATAAAAGTGACGTGATATTGACTCAGATAATTATCACATTTATACCTGCTGTATGAATAACTGGGCACCAAATATAAATAACCAGGCCTCAATTCAAACTCTTGGCCGCCGTGGTAGATTTTGGCAAGACCCGCATCTATATAGTACACACGAGAAAAGGGGCTTATTACATTGTCATAGTCCCAGTTGTGATCCAACTGGACATAATCGGTGTTGAGTAAGGATAAGGACAGTGATTTTAAGGATTTGTGCATTTTTTAAGTCGCTTTTATCTTCCTATAAATATTTTCTTGTTTAAAATGGTCGGATATGTACAAATATATGTCAGAATAGGATATGTGTTTGTTTTTGTAATATCAATACATTTGAGGCATTATTAGGAAGTGAATTGTGGATTGGTTTATCCTGTTTGTATATTATCCATCAGTTTGAACAAAATGTCCATTATATGTGAACGGTCTTCCATTAACTTTACTTATCAACTAAACTATAATCCAATAGGTTTGCCTATGAATCTTAATGCATTGATTACCGGACTTCTGATTTGTGTCATTACTTCCTGTAGTGTGGAGCTTCCGGAAGATGTGAGTATCGAATATGACAAGCTTCCACAGGAGTTGGACTTTAATATTCTTGTAAAACCTATTTTGTCGGATAAATGCTTTGTATGCCATGGGCCGGATAAAGCAAAACAACAAGCTGAATTACGGCTTGACCTAGCCGCATCTGCTTATAGCGATTTAGTCAATTCCCCTGGAAAGCAAGCCGTTGTACCTGGGAAGTTGGCTAAAAGTGAAATGTTTCATCGCATCATTTCGCATGATCCGGAAGTTTTAATGCCAACACCAAAATCCAATTTGAAGCTCAGTGCCCATGAAAAAGCAGTATTGGCCAAATGGATTGAAGATGGTGCTGAATACAAACCACACTGGGCATTTATTAAGCCAGAAAAACGAGATGTTCCTGTAATAAGCAACGCCGATTGGGTTATCAATCCAATTGACAATTTTATAGTAAATAAACTAGAACAAGAAAAACTGCAACCTTCACCACAAACTGATAAAGAACTGTTGTTGCGTAGGGTGGCATTTGACCTTACTGGACTTCCTCCATCCGTA
>CAXBNB010000620.1:0-3190 GCA_963976505.1 uncultured Reichenbachiellaceae bacterium | reverse complement strand
ATAATAAGAATTTTTAAATGAGTATGCCCAATTTGCCAATCTCATTGGGATAATATTTACTATTTATCTTGTTATTTATTATATTACTTAGTTCACTTCGGCTAAGTATATAATGTTTATATGGACTCCATACCCATTTTTAAGAATTATTACTGCTTTTATTATTGGGATATTAGTTGCCAAGTTTGAACTTATAAGTGAGTTATCCACTACTTATTACCTTATCATTCTTGGGTCACTTGCATTCGTTTTTTTATTGGTTTGGTTTTCTAAAATTCCCAATAGACTTGTCATAGCGGGAAACCTAGGCTTGCTTTTAGTGATGCTTGTGGCTGTCATCAGGTTTGCCGATTACCGAGAAATCAACAATCCTAACCATATCATCCACAGCCACAAAGAAATTGATGGTTACGTTGCTGAAGTCAATTCAGCTTGTGTCGTAAAAGAGAAATATTTTATATATGAAGTGGATGTAATCAAAGTATTTATTGACAATACTTTTGAGACCAAGCAGGGCAAGGTGCATCTGTACATTAGGAAAGAAAATCAGCTGGATAAGCCATTGCAATACGGAGATAAGATTGCTTTGAATAAGTCTCCCTTTAGGTTGCCTCCACCAAAGAATCCACATGAATTCAATTACATGGAATACATGGCTGGCCGAAATATCTACTATCAGCAGTTTGTAGATGTCGCAGATATCGACATTATTGCTCAGGGTTCTGCTTATTCTGTTATGTCGTGGTGTCTCGGCTTAAGAAATCACTTTGGTGGTTTGATTGAAAAACATGTGAAAGGTGAACAGGAAACTGCGATAGCCAAAGCACTGATCCTTGGTATCAGAGATGGGTTGGATCAAGATACGAAAAGGTCTTATTCAGCTTCAGGAGCCATGCATGTATTGGCTGTGTCTGGGTTGCATGTTGGGATCATCATTGTGATCATTTCATTTCTTTTAAGACCCATATCAAAAAGCAAAACGGGTAAAATTATTTCCTCTGTAATATCCATCATCTTTCTATGGGTCTTTGCTTTTGTTACTGGGCTGTCTCCGTCCATACTTAGGGCCGTTACGATGTTCTCCATCATCATTGTGGGGCAAACCTTTCACAGCCGTCCTAGTATATACAACTCATTGGCATTGTCAGCATTTGTGCTTTTGTTCTACAATCCAAACTTCCTGTTTTCCGTTGGGTTTCAGTTGTCTTATATCGCTGTACTGGGTATCGTTTACATCTATCCTTTGATTCACAATACCATTACCTTTGACAATTGGTTGTTTGAGAAAATGTGGGCAATCACCTGTCTTTCTATTGCCGCTCAGATGGCCACTTTTCCACTAACCCTTTATTATTTCCATCAATTTCCGGTCTATTTCTTGATTTCAAATTTATTGGTAATACCTGCCGCTTTTCTTATTATGTCCTTGGGAATAGCCTTGATTGTATTGGGATTGACCCCAATCGCTCCTTTTATTGGAATGGCGCTTCAAAAACTCATTTTTGCACTTAACTCTGTTGTCTCATTCATAGAAAAACTTGATTTTAGTCTGATAGACTGGCTCTATTTGAGCCCTTGGCAAACGTTCTCGATCTATTTGATGATTGCTGCCTTCTTTGCCTTGATCTATTATCGAAAATTTCGATTTGTATATGTGCTGACCTTCTTGGCGTTGGTAGTGTCGGTGGTAGGAGTAGGGTCTCTTTTAAAGCAAAGTAAAGCCAGCCAATTGACATTTTACGAAATCGGAGGTGAATCTGTATTGGATAGGATTGAAGGACTGAATTCTGAGCTTATTGATATCAAGGGAATAAGCAATTTGGAATTGGTGCGGTATCAAGTAGAGCCAAATCGATTGAATAGCCATTTGAGAAAAATCACTCTTGATTCATTGTCACAGTCGCTCAAGCCTAGCAAATTTGACGGGTTGTCGTATTATTTTTGGAAAGGAAAAAAGTTTGTTTTCCTGCAAAATTCAATTGATCATATAGATTTTAATCGTAAGATAGAGACCGATTACTTGGTCATTAGCAACGACGCTATGGTCGATGCAGCTTTTTTAATGTCGAATTTTCAGTTTGATGAAATAATAGTGGACAGCTCAAATGGTTATCGCACCTGTAGGTTTTTCGAACGTCTTGCAGATGAATTTAATCTGAAATGTAGGATTTTGAGAAATGAAGGAGCATTAACCATCGCTCTAACATCACTTAATTAATAGTGGCTGTATTTGTTTTTTTATTTCTAGTTTTTCTGCACAGATGTGTGGATCGCTGTATATTTTCAACATCAGTTCAAACAGGACTTCTTCGTTGTAGCCAAGCTTTGCTGCTAATTTTCCGCAAAATTTGATTTCCTCATCATAAAGCCGTCCGTCTATTTTCATCAGTTGAACGATGGAATAAATGTATTCAAATTTCTCATCATCTGTTAGCTGTTTGAGGTCTTCGATAGGGTAATGTTCATCATAGCAAGCAGAAATCTGCTCTTCAGTCAGTCCTTTTGCCTTTCCAATTTCATTTATCAAATCTATTTCTTCCTGAACGACTACTCCATCTATTTTGGCCAGCTGGATGAGTATGTTTAAATGGATGTTTGGCATATATAGCTAGTTTTGTTGTTTCCTATAACAAACAAATATAGAAAATCATAAGGATCAAAAATTGATCAGCAATTGATAAAAATTAAATATCTTCAGTTTTTGTAAATATTCATTATTTAAGGCAATAATTTATTCGAACATTGCTAATTTATGATGAAGACATTAAATCTTAAAGCATGAATTTCCTTGCCCATCTATATTTATCAAAGAATTTGGAGAAAATCGCCATTGGAAATTTTATTGCTGATTTTGTAAAAGGAAATCAAATAGAAGCCTATGATACAGAGATAAAAAGGGGAATACTGATACACCGTGAGATTGATAGATTTACGGATACTCACGAGATAGTGAAGGAAAGTAAGGCTAGGTTGTGGGATGAATACAGGCATTATGGATCTGTTATTGTTGATATTTATTACGATCATTTTTTGTCAAAAAATTGGAGTCAGTATTCTAATGAGCCATTGAAAACATTTACCAACCGCCAATATGCTATGCTTTCGGTTCATGCTGCTGATTTTCCGGCAGGAGCACGTAAAACATTGAAATACATGAAAGATACCGATTGGCTATATAACTATCAGTTTT
>CAXBNB010000619.1:0-3194 GCA_963976505.1 uncultured Reichenbachiellaceae bacterium | reverse complement strand
TGACGGTGTATTTGAAGTTAAATCTACCAATGGTGATGTTCACTTGGGTGGAGATGATTTTGATGCTGTGATCATCAACTGGTTGGCGGAAGAATTCCTTTCTGACGAAAACATTGATTTGAGAAAAGATCCAATGGCACTTCAGAGATTGAAGGAAGCTGCTGAAAAAGCTAAAGTTGAGTTGTCAAGTTCTACTGAAACTGAGATCAATTTACCATATATCATGCCTGTTGATGGTGTGCCGAAGCACTTGGTTAGAAAGTTAACAAGAGCCAAATTTGAGCAATTGGCTGATAGTTTAGTGAAAAGGTCTATGGAGCCTGTGAAAAAAGCTTTGAAAGATTCAGGATTGAGCTTATCAGATATTGATGAAGTAATATTGGTAGGAGGATCTACAAGGATTCCAATTATTCAGGAAGAAGTTGAAAAATTCTTTGGTAAAAAACCTTCTAAAGGAGTTAATCCTGATGAAGTAGTAGCTGTAGGGGCTGCAATCCAAGGTGGAGTATTAAGTGGTGATGTAAAAGATGTATTGCTTCTTGATGTTACTCCATTGTCATTGGGTATCGAAACTATGGGTGGTGTGTTCACTAAATTGATTGAGTCGAATACAACAATTCCTACTAAGAAATCAGAGACATTTTCTACTGCTGCTGACAATCAGCCATCTGTGGAGATTCATGTTTTGCAAGGGGAAAGGCCAATGGCTGCTCACAACAGAACAATTGGAAGATTCCATTTGGATGGAATTCCACCATCTCAAAGGGGTATCCCTCAAATTGAAGTGACATTCGATATTGATGCCAATGGTATCATGAATGTATCAGCAAAAGATAAGGGTACTAACAAAGAGCAAAAAATCAGAATTGAAGCTTCTTCTGGATTGACTGATGAGGAAATCGAAAAAATGAAGCAAGAAGCAGAAGCAAATGCTGATGCGGACAAAGCTGAAAAAGAGAAGATAGAGAAGTTGAATGGTGCTGATTCTATGATTTTCCAAACGGAGAAACAGTTGAAAGAATTCGGAGATAAATTGTCTGAAGGAAACAAATCTGGAATTGAAGCTGCTCTTGAGAGTTTGAGAGAAGCCCACAAAAGCGCAGACATAGCGGCAATAGATGCTGCCATGGAAGGCATGAATAAAGCATGGGAAGGAGCTAGCCAAGAAATGTATGCTGCTTCACAAGCTGCTGGCGCACAAGGTGGAGAGCCAGGACCTGATGCAGGTGCTGGAGCGGATCAAACAGCTGATGCAGATGTATCGGATGTAGAATTCGAGGAGGTCGAGGACAAAAAGTAATCTGCCCTTTTACATAGATAAACTAAAGCCTTTCGGGAAACCGGAAGGCTTTTTTTATTTACAGTGAAATTTAAAATGATAATTCCATCTCAAATAATCTAGCAAGATGTTGTTTGAGTTTTTCTTCTACTTCTGCTAGGTTTGGTTTTTTTCCTAGCTCTTTTTCCAATGAAGTCACGGCTTTGTCGTCAATGCCACATGGAATGATGTTGTTGAAATAGGTCAGGTCAGTAAGCACATTGAATGCAAAACCATGCATGGTCACCCATCGACTGGTTTTTACTCCGAGTGCACAGATCTTTCGGGCATTTACTTTGTCTTCAAAATCAATCCATACTCCAGTAAGCCCATCTATGCGTCCCCCTTTGACTCCATAATCGGCTAAAGTAAGAATCACGGCTTCTTCAAGGTGCCTGAGGTACTTGTGGATGTCTGTGAAAAAGTTATCAAGGTCTAAAATGGGGTATCCTACAATTTGTCCTGGTCCGTGATAGGTAATGTCTCCGCCACGATTGATTTTGTAAAAGGAGGCTTCTTTTTCTGCAAGCCCTGACTCATCTAAAAGTAAATGATTTTGATCACCACTTTTACCAAGGGTATATACATGGGGATGTGAGCAAAAAATAAGGTAATTGGGGGTTTTCTTTTGCGCTTCAGGTTCTAGTGACCTATTGGCTATTTTCAGGTTTACTACTTCCAGAAATAATTTTTCCTGATAGTCCCAACCTTCTTTGTAGTCTATTAAACCAAGGTCGATAAATTTCGTTTTCTTATTGATTTTCAAATCCATTTTAATACAACTACCACAAAGGTAGAGTTAAAAAATCAAACTAAATTGCTGCTCATGAGGATATCAACCTTTACTATAATATTGTCAGTTTTTACCATAACAATTATTACGTCTTGTGATGATATGGCAATGAAAAAAACAACAGGAATGAATAATGACTTTAAGTTTGTTGACCTGGATTCTTTACTAAAATCTCAGGTGAAGGTGCTTAACGGAAAAAAACTGGAAAAGGGGGTATCCATTAAAGGGAAAGAAGAAAAACTGCTCTTGATCCCTGATTCTACTGAATTGGCTTCAGATTTAAAGGTATTTAGCGATCTTAATCTTGATCAAGCCAAATACAATGGTGAATATGATATTACTAAGAGTGGCAACACCATAGTTTTTCAGCGCAAGGGTAAAAAAGGGCCACAAAAAGTAATTGTTACCAGAAACAACGCTAGTCAAATTACCACAATAGAAGGAGAGCATAATGAATCCAATATGGTGTTCGATTCTTCCAGAAAATACCTGCTTGAATTTGACAGTTCAACTTCATTGATCCGCAGTTATCAATTTTTGGGGTATCAAAAATTGATATTCAACGATACTGTATTTTTTGATATTAAGGGGAGGTTTCTTTGAGTATAGCTTCTTTTCTTAATCTATCCTAGAGGCTTATTTCTCCGAAAAATAAGCCTCTAGTTTTTTCTTTAGTACATCTCTGGATTCGTAACTTGGAGATAAGGATTTCTGACCTGGTAAGTTTTCTATATGTAAAGTTTGTGTTGGGAAGGCAAAGTTTACTCCTAGTCTTTCGGCCAATTTCACTACTTCAACCAACACCTCATGTCTTGCTCTTAGCTCTTCAGACCATGTTGGTACTTCAAAGAATATATAAAACATGACATTGAGAGAGAAATCAGCCATTTCATTGAAATGAATTTCAAAAAAATCTTTTCTTGTTTCAGGGTGTTTTTTTACTATCTCTTTCAGCCCCTCTACAAATATTTTGATCAGTTCGGCAGGAGTGTCATAGGTTAGGGCAATTTGGGTGTAGAACCTTCGGTATTGTCTCAAACCGTGATTGTCTATGGTGCTATCCGCCAATTTACCATTTGGCAC
>CAXBNB010000618.1:0-3198 GCA_963976505.1 uncultured Reichenbachiellaceae bacterium | reverse complement strand
TGTATTTTTAACTTGTATTAGATTTCTTAAAATTAGGTTTGTCTTCCCTACACCCGGTGGGCCATAGATCCAAACTCCAGAATGTTTGATTTTGGTTTGAAATTCTTGATCCTCGTCTCTTTTGATATAAAAAGGTTCTTTTGATTTATCATAAAGATCAAATAATACACTTTTAATAGTTTGAACTTCTATTTGATTTGCATCTTCGCATTTCTGTTCCGTTTCAATATCAAAAACAGAAAATGCAGTAGTAGAGTTAAATAATTCCAAACAGGCACTAATTGAAGACTTCATTGCGATATTTTGTCTTTCCTTTTTATTTGAGCCTTTATCACCATCAGCAAAGTCGCAAATTCCTTTAATCAATATCCAATCAGCTTCCTGATCGCATGCTGCGTAAATCCCAGCACCTTCCATTTCCCCTCCTTTAGAATCTGTATGGTCTGCGATTAGTTTATTTCTATGATGAATATTGTCAATTAGTTCTTCACCAGAGAGTAATCTGGTAAATATTAAATCTGCTCTTTTATCTCCTACTAATAAATACTCCCAAGTTTGTTTTATACTCTTAAACCTACTTATCAATTTTTTACTTGCTGGACATTCAATTCCTCTCTCAATTGTGCTGCCCTTTCCGACCCTCTTTGAATTGTAAGGGATTATCGATTCCGACACCAAAACATCACCTATATTCTGCTTAATACTATCAACTCCAAAAGCTATTCCAACCATTATTACGACTTTGGATTTTAGTTTTTCTACGGCTGATGTAACAGTCTTTATTGAACTAGCTCTCCCTATTGAACCCATAGTGCCACATTGTACGTGGACTACTTTATACATTCCTAATACTCCAAAATAGTATGTCAAATCTCCTTCGAAAACCTTGAGAATAGTATCTTGTCCTGAAATTGGGGTAATCTGTTCATGCAGATTTGATGTTTCTAAATCAGTGGCGGTAACAAGCAAAATAACCTCTTCAACGAAATGAGACTTGGCGTGCTCAAAGGAC
The DNA here is from genome assembly GCA_963976505.1 of uncultured Reichenbachiellaceae bacterium. Taxonomy (GTDB): domain Bacteria; phylum Bacteroidota; class Bacteroidia; order Cytophagales; family Cyclobacteriaceae; genus CAXBNB01. The sequence continues at coordinate 2,186 of CAXBNB010000618.1, read as the reverse complement.
AATTCTGTATATTGTTTTTTGTTCATTAAACTATTTTAGAATTCATTGTCTGTTGACTTTAGTTATTACCTATAACAACAATTTTATATTTACCACAATTGGCATGTATACGATATGTATTTTTTGGTCAATTTAAGCCATTTAATTGAAATTATAACACTCATTATTTGGCAAAATTTTGTTTTGGTAAATAATGACCTTGGACTAGTCTCTGAGACTAGTCTTAGTCTCGCTAAGATTCATTAATTATAATAGCAAGAAAAAGGTCTCAGAGAGACGATAAGACCGGGGAAGAAGTAAGGCAAGTCAGATCGTACAAATTTTCACCAAAAATATTCCCACTTTGTCACAGTAAAAAAAAGGCATAACAGCTTACCACAGCCACGAAAAAATTCAGTGACCTGCTTTCAGCACATTAAAGTTCGGTAGCATCATTCTGATTATGGCTTAGTACTTGTCCCTGTTTTTCAAGGATTTTTCTTACCTCACTGGTATTTACATTTCTTGGAAGTGAATGTTCTTTGAGGCTCACATGACATGCCACACCGGCCGCTTGTCCAAGCGACATCCAGGTAGGCTCCATGCGGATAGAACAATATCCCACATGTGTCGCTGATAAGGCAACAGGCACAATAATATTGTCAATTGATACCGGTACCATTGCTCTAAATGGAATTTCATAGGGTCTGGTTAAGTGTGCCATCATCCCCAAATAACCCTCCAATACTATATTGTCTTTGCTCGGCCTTTTTGTCGTCGGAAAACTGTCGATGGGAAATTCTCCCATGGCGATGGTATCGTGATGTTTTAGAAATCCGGGTACTTCGTCGGTAATTGCCACGTCATGTTCTGTGATGGTATATTCACCTTTCAATCGACGGCCCTCTCTTATATAGAGCTGAAAAGGAAAATGGTTGTTGTCAACAAACTCATCCAAAGGAAAATGATATTGTCTGGCCATCGTTCGATGGGCTTCCGGTATTTCTTTATCATTTTGCAAAAACCAGATCAACCCTAAGGAAATATCACGATGTTGACTTGAGATCTGTCTCCGCTTATCTGCATCTCCTTTAATATATCCTGCATTCACTTTCGGGAATGGAAATGCCAGTGCTCTTGGATCCACCTTTCCATTGGGCAAGTCGGTCACAGACAATGCCCTGACCATGGTGTTGAAATGCTCAGGGTAATAACCCCAACCTTCATGAAATTCTTTGGGTGGTTTAAACCGTCCTGATTTTAAATCTTCAAAATAAGGCGTAAACATATTGCGGTCATAATTGACTGGTGGTGCTTCAAGAATCAAACTGTTTTTAGCATCAGTAGTCAGGCAATACCGATAAGTATAAGCTTGAACATGGTCATCTGCCTCTCCTGATCCACCCAATATCTTCCCATTTTCATAATCATAATAGATCTCCCCTGCATGAGGTTCATTGAATGCTAGTCTTCCTTCACGACCAAGGTTATATTCCGCTCCTGCCAATGCATACAGGTCTCCCTCATAAGTAGCATCAATAAAAACACCTCCAGTTACCATTTTCACCAGGTCATTACTCTTGTTTTTAACAACAACTGATCGAATCGCCTTGCCTTCCATCACTGCCTCCGTCACACTGCTACCTGTAGAGAGCGTTATCCGCTTTGTTTCATTGATCATTTCATTCAATACATGTTCGGCAACCGAAGGTTCAAAATAATACCCTTCCTTACTTAACTTGACTTCCTTGGAATCAGGCCCAAACTTTGTCTGGTAATACCTCAAAACCCTACCCGTAAACTCCCTGAATAGCCCTCCAATAAAGTCCTTTTGTTCCACATCACTTTTGCCCAAACCACTTGCAGTCATGCCTCCAATGTGGTCGTGTTCTTCAATCAAGACTACCTTGTGCCCCAACCTTGCAGCGGTAATCGCAGCAGCCAGGCCACCGGGAGTTCCACCGACTACTATTACCTCATATTTAGATTCTTCGATCATTTAATTTCACTTAACATTAAAACTTTTTCCTTTTAGATGTCCAGACTGTAAGCCCATCCAAGTCTTGAGCATTCTTCCTGAACAAACTGATTGCCAGTGCCAAAACGATAAAAACCGCATTCACAATAGCGCCCACCCAATAACTATGTATTGACCATACAATAGAATCAGGCAAAACACCAAGTATGCCTAAGCCCAGGTAAACATT
>CAXBNB010000617.1:0-3199 GCA_963976505.1 uncultured Reichenbachiellaceae bacterium | reverse complement strand
TAGTCCAAGTGATCAGGTTTTTACTACTAACAAATACTTTCAAATTTGAAATGTTAATCTTGTCAATGATCTCTTTAGGAAATGAATAGGATAGCGAAATATCTTGTAACCTGACAAAGCTTCTTTGGTTATAAGGAGTACCTACAAATTGAGAAGGAATGTCTAACCTACGGTATTTCGCATTGGGATTTTCTGGCATCCAATAATCCCATGCCCCTTTTGGAATGTTGCTATAACTGAGTTGGTCTCGTTTATTCCAATTTCCATAAGCATGAGGAGCATCATTACCCATATAACGGTTTTTACCCCCCTGAATGGAATTTATAAAGACGTATAAACTAAAGTTTTTATAAGAAACTGTATTGGAAATACCAAAACGATAAGAAGGGTCAACATACCCCAGTATCTTTTTGTCATCTAAAGAGGAGATGGCATCATCATTATTCAAATCATTCAACTTATAGGTTCCAGGATAAAACCCACTCCAAATTGATGAATTTTCCTTATCGGCCAACTGCCACATGCCTGTTACTTCATAATCGTACACTACGTTTTGTGGTTCGCCTATGAATAGCCTATTGCCAATAAGATCATCTTCTATACCGTCCTGATCATTGTCTGCTCCAAGTATTGATTCTATCTTGTTGCGTACTCTATTGAAATTTACTGATGCATCCCATCTCAATGAGCCTTTATCTACTATGGTGGTGGACAATGAAAGTTCTATTCCATTATTGGATACACTGGCAATGTTGTCGTTGATGGTTCCAAAACCAGTAATTGAAGGTAGCGCTATTGCAAAAAGAATGTTTTCAGTATTGTTATTGTAATATTCGATTCCGCCTCTTATTCTGGAGTTCATAAATTCAAAATCCAATCCGAGATTCGATCCTGTAGTTGTTTCCCATCCCAATGATGCATTTGATAACGACTGGATAGACTGCCCTTGGAATGTTTGTCCTCCATCACCAAAAACTACGCTAGATCCAGATCCTACAACCGCCGCTGTAGCATATCGCCCTACACCTCGTCTACCAGACTGACCATACGATGCTCTGAGTTTCAAGAAATTCAGCCAAGATATGTCATTCAAAAAAGTCTCTTCAGACATAACCCAGCCCAGTGCTACTGAAGGAAATACCGCAGTTTTATCATTTTTCCCAAATCCCGAAAACCCATCTCGTCTGATTGTTCCAGTGAAATAATACTTGTGGTCATAGTTGTATAACAACCGCCCCATCTGGTACAGGCTTGATTCTTTTTCTTTAGTAGATGACACACTATTGAGTGAGGGATCTCCCGCCTGAAGTCTATTGTATCCTAAGAAATCAACCGCGAAATTTTGTGCTCCAGCATACACTGAGCTTAAATCTCTCTCTTCAACGCCATACACCAAAGTAGCATTTAGGTTATGAACTTCGTTGAAGGTTCTTTTATAGCTGATGATGTTATCCAGAGTCCAATCTCTATTTTTAGAATTCTCTTGGTATCCTAAGCCTTTAAAATTTGCTGCATTCGGATCAAAACGCCTTTGATCAGTTGTTCGATAATTATTGGCATAATTTACCCGATAACTGAGTCCTTCCAGAGGCAATTTCACCTCGGCATACATCACGCTCGACATGTTTAACCTGATATCAGAATCTTCTACCTCTAAGGTAAGAAAGGGATTCAACCAGCCTCCTTCCGACCTAGGAATCAGTTTTCCTTCGGCATCTCTAATGGGTGCCCAAGGTTGTATGACAAATGGAATATCCGAACCAGCATCCTGACCTGAATAATCACTTGCGGCGAAAAATGTCTGCGTTCCAATATTCAACCAATCGTTAATTTTGGCATCAATATTTACTCTAAAATTGTATTTTTTGTACTTGTCATTTTTGATAAATGCAGCCTGATCGGTAAATCCACCTGACATAAAGTAGCTTAAAGATTCATTTTTACCTCCAATACTTAGGTTGTGAGTACTCACATGCCCATTATCAGTAAGTAAATCGTGCCAAGGTGTATCCAACCCTTTGGCATAACCTTCTGTTATTTCAAGCGTTTTGAAATTGTTTTGCCAAACGTAGCTAGGATCTACTTGCAAGTAATCTGGTGCTACCCTTCCGCCTTCATCCCAAAATATATCAGGATAAAATTCTGCTAACTCTGCCGCATTCATTGGTTCGAAAGTATTTGACGGTGTTTGCGTTGTAAAGCTCGAAGAATAGTTGAATGTTGGTTTTCCTGATGAAGCTATTCCTTTTTTACTAGTGATTACAATTACTCCATTAGAAGCCTGAGACCCATAAATAGCCGCAGAACTCGCATCTTTAAGGATGTCTATTGATTCAATATCGGAGCTGTTGATATCAACGATACTTCCTCGATAAATAATTCCATCCAAAACAATAAGAGGAGCATTGTCACCCCCAGAACTGGATAAGGTGCTTTGGCCTCTGACAGACAATGACGGATTTTGTCCAGCATTGGTCACTGCTCCAACATTTAAACCAGCGATAGTTCCTTGAAGTGCTTGGACAATTGATACATTTGATGACTCTAAAGCTCTATTCAAATTTGCACTTGATACAGCTCCAGTCAAATCTTTCTTGCTTACTTCTCCACCGTAACCAATTACTACAATTTCTTCTAATTGTTCAGCATCTACAGACATTTGTACATCAATGGTACTTCTTCCTCCTATTGTTACTTCCTCTGTGCCATACCCAACAAAAGAAATGGTTAGAATAGCATTTTCTGGAACAGTCATATTATAGTTCCCTTCAATGTCGGAGGTAGTTCCAGTGGCGGTACCCTTTACCACAACACTAGCACCGGGCAGACCTTCCCCATTTTCGTCAGTAATTTTACCAGAAATATCCACGTCAACAGCCAAAATGATTTCTATGGTATTGCTCTTGTTTCCTTTCAGCATGTCCACATTGATGGATTCATTCACTTGCCGAAATTTTAGTCCTGTTTGAGCGGAAATATCCATTAAAACCTCAGCAACGGAATTGTTTTTTGAGCTGATATTTATCTGGACCTTTTTATCCAGTTCTGGTTTATTATAATTAAACCTGTAATTCGTTTTGGATTCTATTGTGTTGAATACTTTTACAATGCTCGCATTGTTGAGTTGCAAATCGATAAAGACTTCTTTTACACTTTGGTTCTTCTGTTGGGAGGACTTACATAGACCACAAAGATAAAC
>CAXBNB010000616.1:0-3208 GCA_963976505.1 uncultured Reichenbachiellaceae bacterium | reverse complement strand
GGATCTAACCTTATGAGCGATGAAAAATTCATGGATTTCAAACTGCATATAGAATTTCGCTATCCGGAAGGAAGCAATAGCGGAGTTTACCTCCGTGGACGCTACGAAGTACAAGTAACCGACAGCAAAGGAAAGGAACCATCAGATATAGAATTTAGTGGAGTATATGGATTTCTGACTCCTAATGAAATGGCAGCCAAAAGTGCTGGAGAATGGCAATCTTACGATATTACCTTGATTGGGCGAAGAGTAACTGTGACTGCTAATGGAGTTACAGTAATCAATGATCAAAATATTCCTGGAATCACCGGTGGAGCATTGAATAGCAAAGAAGGAGAACCAGGACCATTTATGATTCAAGGAGATCACGGGCCTATCGAATACAGAAATATTGTTGTGACTCCAAGAGTGAACTAGTAGAAAAAACAATTCTAAAATAGTAAAATTTGGCAGTTCTCAAAGTACCACCATACTTGAAACAAAGCACACCTTTTTATTTCATTCTACCCTGACAATTCCTGCAATCTTGTCAGAGTTGGCAAGCAACAAAACACCAGTTGTCATTTGACCTGAAAAATTGACCGAATTTGTCAGTAGTATCAGTAGTGGCACAACTTATGTAAGAAGCAGAGTCGATTAATAATCTTTTTAATTTAACAAATAATTAAATATCTAAAAAAATGTCAAAAGTGAATTTCAAACCAAACGAAGACAGAATTTTGGTGGAATCTGCTGTTGCTGAAGAAAAAACAGCATCAGGAATTATCATACCAGATACTGCTCAAGAAAAACCACAAGTAGGAACCATTGTAGCCGTAGGTGAAGGAACCACGGAAAAACCAGTGACTGTAAAAGTTGGTGACAAAGTATTGTATGGTAAATACTCTGGCACTGAAATAACTATTGATGGTGCTGAATACCTGATTATGAGAAACTCTGATGTATTCGGAACAGTTTAATTAATTCAACAAAATCTAATCATTAAAATAAGAAAAAAATGGCTAAGGACATATTTTTTGATACCGATGCTCGGGATCGTATAAAAAAAGGAGTAGATGCATTGGCAAATGCCGTGAAAGTAACATTAGGACCTAAGGGAAGAAATGTTCTACTTGACAAAAAATTTGGTGCACCTAATGTAACTAAGGATGGTGTATCTGTTGCTAAAGAAATAGAATTGAGTGATCCTGTTGAAAACATGGGCGCACAGTTGGTAAAAGAAGTAGCTTCTAAAACTGCTGATGATGCAGGTGATGGTACTACTACTGCAACTGTATTGACTCAAGCTATGTTTGCTACAGGAATTAAGAACGTAGCTGCTGGTGCAAACCCAATGGATTTGAAAAGAGGAATCGACAAAGCAATAGCTGCTGTTGTTGAGAACTTAAGGAAACAATCCAAACCAATCAAAGACACAAGTGAAATTCAGCAAGTAGCATCTGTATCTGCCAACAATGACGTTGAAGTAGGTAAAATGATTGCTGAAGCAATGGATAAAGTTGGAAAAGACGGTGTAATCACTGTAGAAGAAGCAAAAGGAACCGAAACTGAAGTAAAAACAGTTGAAGGAATGCAATTCGACAGAGGGTACTTGTCTCCATATTTCGTTACTGATACGGAAAAAATGGAAGCCAACCTTGAGAATCCTTACATCTTGATTTATGATAAAAAAATCTCAACAATGAAGGAATTGCTTCCTGTATTGGAAGCAACAGCTCAAACTGGGAAACCATTGTTGATTATTTCAGAAGATGTAGACGGAGAGGCTCTTGCTACTTTGGTTGTGAATAAAATCAGAGGATCTCTGAAAGTTTCTGCAGTGAAAGCACCAGGATTTGGTGACAGAAGAAAAGCAATGTTGGAAGATATTGCTGTCTTAACAGGTGGAACTGTAATCTCTGAAGAAAGAGGCTACAAATTAGAAAATGCAACCCTTGAATCTCTAGGAACTGCAGAAAGAATAATCATCGACAAAGACAACACTACGATTGTAAATGGTGCAGGCAATGCTGAAGACATCAAAGCAAGAGTAAATCAGATCAGACAGCAAATAGATAACACAACTTCTGATTACGACAAAGAGAAATTGCAAGAAAGGCTTGCTAAATTATCTGGAGGAGTTGCTATCCTATACATAGGTGCTGCTACTGAAGTTGAGATGAAAGAGAAGAAAGACAGAGTGGATGATGCGCTTCATGCTACGCGAGCTGCAGTACAAGAAGGTATCGTACCTGGTGGTGGAGTTGCTTTAATCAGAGCACTTGATTCTATTGAAGGTCTTAAGTTTGATAATGAAGACCAGAATACTGGTGTAAATATTGTCAGAATTGCCTTAGAATCTCCTTTGAGAACTATCGTAGCGAATGCAGGTGGTGAAGGATCTGTAGTAATAAACAATGTAAGAGCTGGAAAAGGCGATTACGGTTTCAATGCTGCTACCAACGCATACGAATCTATGTTCAAAGCTGGTATCATTGATCCAACTAAAGTAACAAGATTGGCTCTTGAAAATGCTGCATCTATAGCTGCCTTATTGCTTACTACCGAATGTGTAGTGGCTGATGCTCCTGAAGCTGACGCTCCTGCTATGCCTCCAATGGGCGGTGGTGGAATGCCTGGAATGATGTAATATCATTAAATCGATATATTAAAAGCCCTCCATTTAATTATGGAGGGCTTTTTTGTGTAAAAATCCTGAGGCCTATTCAAAAATACGATTAAGCATCGTATTTTTGTCGTATAGACAATACGACCATGAAAGTAACAGCATTAATAGAAGACAACTTGATAGAACAAGTAAGAAAAGTATCAGGCGGTAAGAACATTACGGAAAGCATAGTTATAGCCTTAAAATACTACCTCAAGAATCAAAAAATATATGATGTGTTGGATGCAATAGACAAAGAACCATTGCAATTCAATGAAAATTTTACCGCCTACAATATTCGTAAAATCAATAGAGAGCTATGATACTGGTGGATACATCCGTGTGGATTTCTTTCTTAAAGAAAACTGATCCACAAATCGTTGACATCATCAAAATGTACGTTAAAAGGAGTGAAATTTACGCAGTGAGTGCTGTATTTGGTGAATTGCTCCGAGGGGTGAAAAATAAACGAGAAAGAGGTATCATAAACATCTTATGGGAAAATCTAGGCAGTCTTTAAAACTTTGTGTGTGGGCTGAAAAGTTGCGGTCAACGCTACAA
>CAXBNB010000615.1:0-3211 GCA_963976505.1 uncultured Reichenbachiellaceae bacterium | reverse complement strand
GGTTCCACCACAATAGGTGCTGCATTTGCTACAACTGCTACCATCAGTTCTCAGACTGCTGGAACTTATACAGTGCGGGTAACAAATTCGGTAACAGGATGTGATAATGTCAAATCTTTTGAACTGGAAAGTGATCCAATAGAACCTAAGATTGTTAGTTTTGAAACTACTGGCGTTTCGCTTTGTAACACAGGAAATGGCACGATAACCATTACAAGTATGTCTCCTGACAATGTAAATTCATACACTTACGAATTGTTCAACATCAAACCATCCACTCCAGGTGCCTTGGCAATAGACAACAATGCAACCGGAGCATTTAGTGGTGTAGATGTAGGTACATTCTGGATAGTAGCAGAACATGCAGTAACAGGATGTAAAGCTCCATCGATACAAATAGAAGTTGAAGATGTGAGTATTGCACCAGTACTTGTACAAGAGGATATTGTACTACAATCCAATTGTGTGCCTCCGGGAACACCTAATGGAAGCATGACCGTTTCGGGTGATGGCTCTACTGATCCTTTGAACTATACTTTCCAATGGTATTCTGATGTGAGTTTAACTACACCAGTACCTAATGCCAATGGAGGCAATACTGCTACTATAATTGAAATCACTGCAGGAAATTATACTGTAGTAGTTACCAGTATGGCTACAGGATGTGCCAGTACAGAGACTTTCAAAATGATCGACGACATTCTAAGTCCTTTGACTCTGACTGTTACTTCTTCACCTAATGCCAATTGTATTGACCCTAATGGTCGAATGGCAGTATCTGTGCTCAACAGGCCACAAGGAAAAGGAGCAACCGATTACAACTACTATTGGTTTGTTGGAAATGTCACCAATCCTGACATCAACAATGCTGATTATAGAGGTCAGTTGATCGAAGACGTAATGAATGGCACCTATACTGTCAAAGTAGTAGACCCAATCGGCGGATGTGAATCTAATCCTGTAACCATCCAGGTAGATGACAATACCAACACCAATGAATTGGCATTTGAAATTGTTCAGGATGCACCTCTTACCAATTGTGACCCTGCAAGACCAAATGGAATCTTGTCAGTCAATAATTTAACTGCGGGAAATCTGTCTCAATTCAAGTTCTTCTGGTACACAGGTTCTACACCGAATCCAAGTACTTTATTTGATACACTTCATTTCCAAGTGGAAGAATTGACAAGTGGAGCCTATACTGTAGAGATGATCGACAGGTACACAGGGTGTAAAATATTCGATGTTATCAACTTGGAAGATGCCACAGAAGCTGTTCCGCTTCCTAACATTGTCACAGCTTCACATCGAACAAATTGTTTGGTTGGAAATGGAGAAGCAAGTGTATCTGTAAATGGAGACATTCTAAATTACAATTTCGAATGGACATTGAATGGCAGCTCATACGGAAGTGGCGTATCATTTAGTGGGTTGGATGTAGGTACTTATGAAATAGTAGCTACAGACATTGTGACTGGATGTATCTCTGATGCTGCCACCCTAACTATTGAAGACCGTACCATACAAGATCCCGCCTTCACTGTGCTGGTAACAGAACTATCGGTGTGTGAAGCAAATAATGGTGAAGCACAATTGGAAGAAGCTAATTTCGAAATTGATTCAATTGCTTGGGAATTATTAAGCACCAAAGAAATAGGCTTCTCTACTGGACTATTTAGTAATGATCACAAATTGATCAGTGCTCCACCTGGTGATTATTCTGTTTATGTAAGAAATGGATTGGGTTGTGACAATACTGCTACCTTCTCTATTCAAACTGATGTAGTGATCTACAATGGTGTATCGGCGAACGGGGATGGCATGAACGATTCATTCATCATTGACTGCTCAGGGTTCTTCCCTAACAATACCTGTCAAATCTATAACAGAGCTGGCCAGTTGGTATTTGAAATGGAAGGATATGACGAAGAAGATGATGCCAAACGTTTCAATAAAGAACTATGAAGAATATAAAATTAATCTTAGTATTGATATTGATGGTCTTAGGCTTAAACGCCTATAGCCAACAAAGACCAGTTGTTTCAACTTATATGTTCAATGGTCTCTTACTCAATCCGGCTTATGCGGGAAGCCTAAACGTGTTTAGTGCTACGGTAACCAATAGAAACCAGTGGATAAATGTTGAAGGTGCACCCAACACTCAATCGGTTTCCGCCCATACTACTTGGGCTGAAAACAGGGTTGGGACTGGGCTAAATGTTCAACGAGATGCCATTGGTGTACACGAGCAATACAGTGTATATGGAAGCTACGCCTACAAAATAAGAATGTCAGGCGGCATACTTTCAATGGGGCTTCAAGGTGGGTTTGACAGTAGGGATTCAGACTATTCCAAAGTCACTCTCAAAGATCCGGGAGATGCCTTGTTAGAAGGAAGGGTTACCAGGTTCAGTCCAAATGTTGGTACTGGATTATATTTTGCGAATAGGAAATTTTTTGCTGGGTTCTCTATTCCTTATATTCTGACTCCAAGACTGTATGATGTTCAAACAATATCTTCAGACGCCAGACAATCAAGGTACTACTACCTCAATGTAGGAAATGTAATAGAAATATCACCTACTGTAAAATTAAACCCTTCGGTGTTACTGCGCATGCAACAAAGGACACCCATTGGATGGGATGTCAATGTCAATGTGATACTGAGCGACATAATCTATGCAGGACTGTCATATAGAAGTGGTGATGCAGTAGTATTCATTACTCAGTTGGTATTGAATGAAAACTTCAGGGTTGGATACTCTTACGATACGGTTACTTCTTCCCTTACCGGATATACTCCTGGTTCTCATGAAATCATGCTGAACTACAGGAAGAAGATTAGAGGTGCCAAGAAAGATCCTTTGTGTCCAGTATATTTCTAGGATAAATTAGAAACAAAATGAAATAAAAAAAGGGAGCACTTGCTCCCTTTTTTTATTTCATTTCAATCCGTACTTTTTAGAACGGGGCATCACCAGGACTACCCTGGGAAGGTGCACTGTCATCATTTGCCTTTGAAGGCATAGTGATGGTACTTTGACCAGAAGAAAACTCTGATGGAATTCCTGAAGATGGAAAATTATTTCCATAATCACCACCCATCAAATTGCCATCGTAATCACAGAATTTTGTAAACCTTCCAATAAACTTAAGCTTCACATTTTCCAAAGAACCGTTTCTGTGTTTGGCGATAATCACCTCGCCCATA
>CAXBNB010000614.1:0-3223 GCA_963976505.1 uncultured Reichenbachiellaceae bacterium | reverse complement strand
CCCAGAGAGATCATAGAATGCGTTAATGACAAATCTTTGTTTTCAAGCCGTTTTAAGTACCTAAGTAATTCATGCTCAGAATGATGGTTTTGAAATACAGGGTGTGTCAAAAAATCAGATTTTCTTTCTATTGCTGAAGGGAAAGAAATCTCAACTGTTTCAGCCTTTTTCGTGATGTTATCTCTGCTTACGTTTTTTCCAGATAGTGCTTCAAAAATCTCGACGATCTCCAATGCATCTTTTACTTCGTGAATCTCATCAAAGGATATTCCAACACACAGGTTATCAAAATACCGAAAGTTTATTTCCTTGCTTTCTGCAATCTCATGCAGTTGTTGTATTTGAGCCTCTGAATCAAGTTGTATTTTTATGGTATCAAAGTAAACAGTATTTAACTGAACAAAACCCAATTCTGTAACTGCATCAGCAGTAAGTTTGGCCAACCCATGAATTCTTGAAGCAATTTGCTTAAGTCCTTCAGCACCATGATAGACAGCATACATTCCTGCTATTACTGCCAGCAATACCTGAGCAGTACAAATGTTCGAAGTTGCTTTTTCTCTGCGAATATGTTGCTCTCTTGTTTGAAGCGCCATTCGATAGGCTTTGTTGCCATTGGCATCAATTGACACCCCAATGACTCTACCAGGAATTTGTCTTTTGTTGGCGTCACTCGTTGCAAAGTAGGCAGCATGGGGTCCTCCAAACCCCTTTGGAACTCCAAGTCTTTGGGTTGTACCTACTACAACATCTGCTCCCATTTCACCAGGAGGAGTCAGTAAAGCAAGGCTTAATAGGTCTGCTGCTACAGTAACAGTAATATTATTGAGTTTAGCATTTTTTATCAATTCGGAATGATCACAAACTGCTCCGTCAGAGTTAGGGTATTGAACAAATAAACCAAAAAGTTCTGGATCAGAAAGGTCTATATTATTGATGTCCCCTACTTCTAACTCTATGCCCATAGGTTTGGCACGAGTGATCAATACGGATAATGTTTGCGGGAAAATATTTTGATCAACAAAGTATTTGTTGGCACCTTTCTTTTCCTTTTTTCTCAAATTATACAACATGGACATTGCTTCTGCTGCTGCAGTGCCTTCATCAAGCAAGGAGGCATTGGCAATCTCCATACCTGTGAGGTCAGAAACCATTGTTTGAAAATTCACGAGTGCTTCTAATCTGCCCTGTGCAATTTCGGCTTGGTATGGCGTGTAAGCGGTGTACCATCCCGGGTTTTCCAGTATATTTCTTTGAATGACTAGTGGCACGACGCAACCGTAATAGCCCATGCCAAGAAATGAATTGTAAATTTTATTCTTAGCCACAATGTCTTTGAGTGACTGTAGAAACCTAAACTCATTAACTGGTTTTGGAAGATTAAGTGCTGATGACAACCGTATTTTATTGGGAATGGTTTGCTCGATGAGCTCATCGAGTGTATTTACTCCTATAGCCTCCAGCATGAGTTGTCTTTCATTTTCACCTGGACCAATATGTCTGGATTGGAATTCAACCCTTTTGTTTAAATCAACGGTCATCTTCATTTAGTTCGTTTGCGTGCGAGCTTTTGTTACTCTTTTCTAGAATCACGCAAATCTAAATCGAATTGAGATAATAATTAGAACCTATTTATCTGAAATACAACAATAGGATATAATAGTATAACCATTGGCTAAAATAGCAAGTCAGAGTACAATGAAGGAAATGATTGGGGGAGTTAGTGAGAGGTCGATACTTGTGGGATTAGGTACAAGTACCTATTCCCCACAAGATCTTTTCAACCAGCTATGGAAAGAAAGACTAATTATCAATCTTTCTTAAACAATTATAATGTGATTATTTGAACTACTCAATTAATTTGGACGAATAAATCAAATTATTCGATTAACAAGCTCAATTGATAGACGAGTGAATTACTTGCGTTTCTTGAACTTATCAGATTTACCCTTTTGTTTCTTATCATGAAAGGCACCTTTATAGGTAGGATCTTCTTTTTTCTTGCGATAATCTATTTCTCGTAGCATTGTTTGCTTTTCCTCGAATGGTGTTTTTTCTATTGTTACACCATTTGGAATCGCATTGAAGGTTATGCTTTTTCCAATTATTTTTTCAATTTCTCCAATATGATATTTTTCGGCTTCATTTACGAAGGTGATTGCTATGCCATTATTTTTGGCACGGCCAGTTCTACCAATTCTATGAACATAATCTTCATAGATAAGGGGGACATCAAAATTGATAACATGACTAATGAGCGTAACATCTATTCCTCTCGCTACTACATCTGTAGCTACCAAAACTTTCACATCACCTTCTTTAAAGGCATTGATGGAATTTAGTCGTGTGTTTTGTGCTTTGTTTCCGTGAATTACTTTTACTGAGTTAGTGATTTTTCTTTCAATAAACTTATAGACATTGTCCGCAGTTGTTTTGGTTTTAACAAAAATCATAACTCTGTTAAATTCCTCTTTTCCTAACAGAAATCCCAATAAATTGATTTTACTCTTGAAATTGGGAACCTCATACAACTTTTGGTCAATGGCCTCAACAGTAGAAGCCTGAGGGGATACTTCTGCGGTCATAGGAAATTCCAAAAACTCTTCTGAAAGCTTTAATACAATTTCAGGCATGGTGGCAGAGAAAAGCAAATTCTGCCTTTTTACCGGAATGACTTCTAAAATTTGTCTGATTTGAGGCATAAACCCCATATCCATCATTTTATCGGCTTCATCTATTATTAAAGTATTGATTTGCTTGGTGTGAATGATGCCCCTTTTATAGAGATCCATAAATCGACCCGGAGTTGCTGTTAATATGTCTATGCCTTTTTCAATTTCCTCAATTTGTATTTTGGCACCAGACCCTCCATATATTACGGAATGTCTTATATCTGTATAAGTAGTGTATTTTTCAATGTTTTGATCTATTTGTATTGCCAATTCGCGCGTAGGAGCCAAAATAAGTGCCCTCAGGTTATTTCCCTGCGCATATTTCAATTTCATAAGCAGTGGCAAAACAAATGCAGCAGTTTTGCCAGTACCTGTTTGAGCGATACCAAGTACATCGTGACCAGCTAATATTAAAGGGATTGCTTTCTTCTGGATTGGAGAGGGCTCTTCATACCCTGCATCGGTTATGGCGTTTAAAATTTGCTTATTTAGTTTCAATTCTTGAAAACTATTGATGATATCAGCCATAAGGTATTGAAGATAATTTTTGG
>CAXBNB010000613.1:0-3238 GCA_963976505.1 uncultured Reichenbachiellaceae bacterium | reverse complement strand
CTATAAGGAAATCGCAGAAGAACTTGATATTTCTGTTAAAACAGTTGAAAACCAGATAGGGATTGCACTTAAGAAATTGAGAGAGCAGTTGAATCCGGTTTGGGATAAGGTGATTTTATTATTGTTATTTATGGGTTTCTGAAAAAAAAGAAAATTGGTTTAGGGGGTTGGTCATTTTTATTTGACTCACCATTGAACAACATAATGCCATGCTATTAAAAGAAGAACAATTATTCAACTATTTAAATGGATTTTCCGATAAGGAAGAGACAAACGAGATTGAGACTATAATATCTGAATCAGAAGAAAGTAGAATTGAATTTGAAAAAATAAAGAGAATCCATGAATTGTCTTTAAATGACACTAAAGCTTACAATCCTAATGTTGAAGTTGGATGGTCAAAAGTGAGTGATCATTTATTTTCTGCCAAAGAGGTGAATATTGCGTCGAGAGAAGAACCTGTGGGGACATTCAATATGAATCTGGTTTTTAGGATTGCAGCCGTGCTAGTGATGGCAGTTGGTATTTCATATTTTTTCATTAATAAAGAAGAAACCGCTTCGATGCAAGCGTCTTATGTGACCAAAAGTGGAGAAGTGAAAGAATTGACCCTCGCCGACGGTACTAAGGTCGTGATGAATGAAAGCTCAGAATTTAAGTATTCAGAGAAGTTTGAAGGAGACAGTAGAAAGGTGTACTTACTAGGGGAAGCCTTCTTCGAAGTTGCTAGAGATGAAAAGAAACCATTCGTTATTTATTCTCCAAGTGCATCTACCAAAGTATTAGGTACATCCTTTAACTTGAATACATCAAAAAACACTGCATCTGTAGAAGTATTTAGTGGTAAAGTGGCATTTGGCAATCTTGCCGAGCCTGAAAAAAATATTGTTCTTTTAAAAGGACAGGCAGCTGTATTTCAAAATGGCAAAGCTACAAAATTGGCCAGTTCGAATTCAAATGTATTGGCTTGGAAAACAGGCAATTTGAAATTTGAAGGAACGCCGATTTCTAAAGTTGTTCCAGCATTGGAAGAATTCTACAAAGTAAACATTGAGTACGATAAGAATATTTCCAATTGCTTGATTACTTCTACATTTGAAAAGCAATCTTTAAAGCAAGTGTTGAGTGTTTTTGAAATCATAGCTCAGATAAAAAATACAGATGATAACGGCACGATACGCCTTTCGGGTCTCGGGTGTCAATAAACTCAAATTGAATAAGACAAATTGCCCACCTTTTGTGGGTTTTTTTGTGCCTATTTTGTAATGGCACCTCCAAATGGTTTAATTTAGCTTCCCAGTTTTATATCTCATTTTTTGAGAAATAAATCCATGCTATCTTCGAGATTAGTTAGGGTTTAGTAGAAGGTAAACAATCCAATTAATAGGTCGCAATGAAAGCTTTAAGGTGCAAAAGTAAACTTGCTTTAATCTTATGGATGATGATTGCTTCTACTGTTTTCTGCTTTGGTCAAGATACGATATCTCAAAAATGGGTGGAGTTGCCCAGCAATAAATTGGAGGTAGTTGATGTTTTGAAGATTGTGTTTCCTTCATATAAGATTCAAATTTCCTACAACGACAACATCGTTCCTTTAAAGAAGGTCCTCAAGTTCAAACAAAAATTAAATCAGGTAGGCGACATCCTCGAAGAAATAACTCAAAATGAAGACCTGGTCTGGATAGAAGAGGACAATCATATTTTTCTCAAATTTTATGACCGACCAGAGCGAGAACATTTTTTTACAATAAGTGGGAAAGTAAGAGAAAATGGCACCAATGAACCTTTAATTGGAGCCCATGTATTTTCTGAAAACAGTAAGAAAGGAGCTGTTGCAAATGCGTATGGATTTTACTCATTGACACTTTCAGGTGGAAAGCACAATATGAAGATCAATTTTATTGGGCACGAGCCCATTGAAGATTCTATCCTTCTTGCCAAAAACACTGTTTACAATTTTTCAATGAGCCCGAAATCACAGGAGCTTCTGGATGTGGTGGTAGAAAGCAAACCTGAAATTGAGATGTCGTATCAAAATACTTTGATGGGAACTAATAAGCTTAATATGGATGTCGTAGGAGATATTCCATATTTTCTGGGTGAAGTGGATGTGTTTCAGAGTTCATTGTTACTGCCTGGAATTACCAATGTGGGAGAGGGTACTTCGGGAGTTAATGTAAGAGGAGGGTCTTCTGATCAGAATTTGATCATGTTGGATGAAGCCCTTATTTACAACTCTCACCATTTCTTTGGGCTTACTTCAGTTTTTAACCCTGATGCGGTGAGCGATGTTGAAATTTACAAAGGGAGTTATCCTGTGAATTATGGTGGACGGATTTCATCGGTCATGCACATTAGGCACAGGGATGGAAACAATGAAAGATTTAGCTTGTCTGGAGGCCTTGGATTGATTACGAGCCGCCTATTGTTAGAGGGACCCATACAAAAAAACAAAAGCTCTTACCTCATTTCTGGTAGATCTACCTTTTGGGATTTTTTGACCAGGGGAGCTAAAAATCCTACTATTAGTGGCTATAGAGCTAATTATAGAGATTTTAATGCAAAGTTTAATTTTGATATCAATCAAAATAACAAGCTCTTCTTTTCAGGATATGCAGGGCAGGATGAGAATAAGTTGGGGTTAGACTTGTTGAGGAAATGGGGGAATGATGTATTTAGTATGAGGTTGAATCATATTCACAATGCTAAACTATTCTCTAATTTCACGGCCTACCTCAGTAATTATTCTTATCGGGTAATAGAGGAAGATGACAAGGCGAGTTTTGTAGGAACCTCGCGGATTACTGATTATGCACTGAAATCTGATTTCAACTATTTCAGAAACCCTGAACACATTTATAATTTTGGTGCTTCGGTCACTTTTCACAGGTTAGCGCCCGGTAAAAGAATCCCAGGTGTCAGTTCTACCAACAATGAAGTGGATCTTGGGAGTGAACATGCGGTGGAGTCTTATGCTTATTTTAGCAATGAAATAAAATTAAGTTCAAAAGTAACCATGACTTCAGGGCTTAGATTTTCTCAGTTTTCTCTTCTTGGTCCAAGTGATGTATATTTATACACACCCGGAGTAACTAAAACCATTAATGCCATTGTTGATACGATATCTTATGCTCCAAGAGAAAATATCAAGACATTTTTTAATGTTCACCCTAGAGTTACTTTGAAATACCAACTGACTGAGACCAGTGCATTGAAGGTCAACTATTCTAGTTTGGTG
>CAXBNB010000612.1:0-3250 GCA_963976505.1 uncultured Reichenbachiellaceae bacterium | reverse complement strand
GTAATAATGATGTTTTGGATGAAGAAACTAAAGAAGAAAAAAAATGTAATAATGTTGTTCAAATTGATTTAAATGTTTTAGATATTCATCCAGAAAAACAAGAAGGACATAGATGAGATCAGCCCAAAATACATTGCCAACATGAAATTTCATTTTGTTGAAACCGTTGATGAAGTGTTGGAGGTGGCATTGTTGCCTTCAAAGGTGGACAATCCTATGAAACTAGATATTGCGGAAGAAAAAAAGGTGCTGTCTTAATTCCTGATCATTTCCCTCGAAAATATTGAATATGAAGAAACCTGTTTTTATTATATTATTATTGATAAACACAGGTTTTTTATATGCCCAAATTGGAGGTAAAAGGGTTTTTGAATTTTTGAATATGCCCACCAATGCCAGAACGGCAGCTCTGGGAGGTGTAGTCGTTTCAGCTACTGATAATGATGCAACCATGTTTTTGTCTAATCCGGCATTGCTGAATAGTGAAAATCACAATTACCTGTCTGTAAGCTACATGGGGTTTTATGCGGATATCCAATACAGCTCTTTTACTTACACCAGAAAGTTTACCAAATTTGGGATCATGGGTTTCGGAGTTCAGCGAATGGGCTATGGTGAGTTTGAAAGTTATGATGCTTCTGGAAACTCGATAGGAAAGTTTGAAGCAGGAGAAACCGCAGTTACTGTGTCTAACAGCTATAAAGTTGGGCCATTTTCCATGGGGGTCAACTTGAAATTTGTTCAATCATCGATTTATACCTATTCGGCTTCAGGTCTTTTTCTCGATTTAGGAGGTGTGTACAGACACCCTGAAAAAGAACTGTCAATCGCACTGAACATGAAAAGTCTTGGTGTTTTGCTGTCGGACTATACCGATTCAAGCAATGGAACTTTGCCTTTTGATGTGCAAGCTGGTGTTACTTTTAAACCGGAACACATGCCTTTCCGTTTTACGTTTACGGCTTACAATCTCAACAGAGATAATGTGGCTTATTTTGATGAAAACTTGAATGGCCAAGAGGACCAACCAGGTCAGGTGGATAAAATTTTCAGACATATCAATATAGGAACAGAACTGATATTGGGTAAGAATTTTAACGTAAGAGTAGGGTACAACCATTTGCTGCGAAAAGAGTTGAGATTGACCAATACCTCTGGTGGTGCTGGGTTTAATTTCGGATTTATGGTAAGAATCAAGGCCTTTGAATTGGCTTATACCAACGCCACTTACCATGCCAGTGGAGGACGAAGTTTTTTGACTATTACGTCAAATTTAAATAGAATATTAAAGAAGAAAACCATAGAATAATGTTGGAGCAAGATAAATACCTTACACCTAGGGAGATTGTAAGCGAGTTGGATAAATACATCATAGGGCAGAATGATGCCAAAAGAAATGTAGCCATAGCCCTGCGTAATCGCTGGAGAAGGATGAATGTGAAATCAGAGATTCAGGGAGAGATTATTCCCAACAACATCCTGATGATAGGAGCTACCGGTGTAGGGAAAACTGAAATAGCAAGAAGGCTCGCCAAATTAGCTGATGCGCCATTTGTAAAAGTGGAGGCTTCTAAGTTTACCGAGGTTGGTTATGTAGGTCGTGATGTAGAAAGTATGATCAGGGATTTGGTGGAGCAGTCTGTAGGATTGATCAAAGCCAATAAAAAGGAAATGGTAAAGGCCAAAGCGGAAGCCATAGTTGAAGAAATCATCTTGGATGCACTGATTCCTCCTGTGAAGTCTCCTTCAAAGGCTGTGGTAGTTACTTCTGGTGCTGACGATGAAATGCCTAGGAAAATTGACATCAGTGTAAAGCAGCCAGGAGGCAATGGCGTAGGTATGATAGGTGGTGGCGCTATGGACGAGGTGTCGATGATGAACCTGCAAGACATGATCGGTAATATGATGCCGAAAAAGGTGAAGAAAAGGAAAGTATCTATCGCTGATGCCCGAAAAATTTTGATAGACGAAGAATCTTCGAAATTGATCGACATGGATGAGGTGAAAGAAGAAGCAATAGAAAAAGCACAAAACACTGGAATAGTATTTATAGATGAGATTGATAAAATCGCTGTAGGCGCTTCTAAGAAAGGTGGACCGGATGTAAGCAGAGAAGGAGTGCAGAGGGATTTGCTGCCCATCGTAGAAGGCAGTGCTGTCAATACAAAATACGGTGTAGTCAACACCGATCACATATTGTTTATTGCTGCTGGAGCATTTCATTTTGCGAAACCGTCGGATCTTATTCCAGAGTTGCAAGGAAGGTTTCCGATCAGGGTAGAGTTGGATGACCTTACGAAAGGCGATTTTTTAAGGATCTTAAAAGAACCGAAAAATGCATTGACCAAACAATACCAAGCCCTTGTAGGCGCTGAGGATGTTGAAATCACCTTTCAGGATGAGGCATTGGAAGAGATTGCAGAAATGGCTTTCAATATCAATGCAGATGTAGAAAATATTGGTGCCAGGAGATTGCATACAGTGATGAGCAAACTGCTCAACGACATTTTGTTTGATATACCGGATGTCATAGGACCAAATGCCAAGATCGTAATCACCAAAGATCAGGTACAAGAGAAGCTTTCTGGTTTGATTCAAAATAAAGATTTAAGTCATTATATTTTATAAATCAGAAAGAAGATTGTTTTTACAAAAAAGCCTCGACCCATCAAGAATTTTAGCGTATAGTAATACCAAGCTTAATATTTTTTTCATTTAAAAACTATTTACAAAATGCCAACAATTAGATTAGGAGATATAGCTCCAAATTTCACAGCGCAAACCTCAGAAGGAGAAATTAATTTTCATGAATGGCTAGGAGACAGTTGGGGCGTATTGTTTTCTCACCCTGCAGACTACACTCCGGTGTGTACCACAGAATTAGGAACGGTAGCAAAATATACAGATGAATTCAACGCCAGAAATGTGAAAGTGATGGCACTGAGTGTAGATGGACTGGTATCGCATAAAGGTTGGATCAAAGACATCAATGAAACTCAGGATACGACTGTTAACTTTCCGATCATAGCAGATGAAGACCGCAAGGTTTCAGCACTTTATGACATGATTCATCCCAATGCCGATGATAAAATGACTGTAAGGTCAGTATTTATCGTTGGGCCAGATAAAAAAGTAAAGTTGACGATTACATACCCTGCTTCTACGGGTAGAAATTTTGACGAATTGTTAAGAGTGATTGATTCTTTGCAATTGACAGCTTACCACAAGGTAGCTACACCTGCCAACTGGA
>CAXBNB010000611.1:0-3255 GCA_963976505.1 uncultured Reichenbachiellaceae bacterium | reverse complement strand
TGAAATGCACTTAGCTTTTGAAGCAAAATTTCTTCTTTGCTCTCTTTCCACTTAAATGGCATGTGCAACGTGATGTGTGGAGGAGACCGAAGTGCTGCCTTGGAAGCAAATAGATTTGCCGACATTTCTTTGAAAGACATGATGTCATCACATGTTTTGCTGTCGGGGATGATTGCCAGAAAATAGAGGGCTTCTTTCATTGTTGCTTTTGGATTATTGCTCGTTCTTGCCACAATTTGCATGGCAAATAAAAGCAACTTAGATTTATACGCATAGTTATCAAAAATATCTTACCCTTTGAAACAGATATACAAATCCAGTTTGATTTTAAGTGCTGTATTTGCACTGGCCGTTTTAGTTTTCATAGTAATAGGCGAGACAAAAAATGCTGGATTACTGGTAATTGCTTTGTTCGTATGCTTTTCGATTAGCCTGGTTCAATTTCCAAAACTTAAAGGCTTTTCCTTCACGGTACTGATTTTTGCTGCAGTGGCTGCCGCCATGTTTTATCCTTCTTATTTTAGTCAAATAGGAAGTTTTGACCTGAAAACATTAATAGTACCCCTACTAATGATCATCATGTTTGGTATGGGTACATCCATGAGCATCAAGGATTTTGCAGGGGTACTTAAAATGCCAAAAGGCGTTTTCGTTGGTCTTTTGTGCCAGTTTAGCATTATGCCGTTTGTAGGGTTTGGGCTTGCCTACCTGTCTGGATTGCCCAAAGAAATTGCTGCCGGAATACTACTGGTGGGCTGCTCACCAAGTGGTCTGGCCTCCAATGTTATGTCCTATATCTCTGGTGCCAACCTTGCCCTTTCTTTGACATTAACAGCAATTGCGACACTTCTTGCTCCAATTATGACTCCCTTTTTGATGAAGCTATTGGCGGATGAGCTGGTACCCATTGACTTTTGGGCAATGCAATGGAGTATCATCAAAATTGTGATCATCCCGATAGTAGTAGGCTTGATTTTCAACAGACTATTTCATCATAAGTTTAAGATTTTAGAAAAAATCATGCCCATAGTATCCATGGCTGGTATTGCGTTTATCATTACAATCATTACTGCGGCTGGTCAAGAGTCGCTGCTCGAAATAGGTCTGGCATTGATTGCCGTTGTGGCAATCCACAATACTTCCGGGTACGTGCTGGGGTATTGGGCAAGCCGAGCAGTTGGTATGGATCAGCGATCGGCCAGAACCATAGCCATAGAAGTGGGCATGCAAAACTCTGGGCTGGCTTCAGGCCTGGCGTTGGAAATGGGAAGGGTCGCAACAACAGGATTAGCACCATCTGTTTTTGGCCCATTTATGAATATCTCCGGCTCTGCACTTGCTACCTATTGGCAATCCAAAAAAATTCCAGAAAATCAATAGCCCATATTGATTGTGAAATTTCTAAACTAATTGCTTGTCGTTGTTAGTTCTTTTAAATTCGTGCCTTTCTTTAACGTAAATACAAAAGTTTGATTTAGAGTAGTCTCCGCTGACCTCCAAACTCAACAATTCTTTTTTTATGGACAATGGACTATTCTCTGCTGAATTTTTTGCTCAATTCAATTTAGATACCAGTCAGTGGGTTTGGGTATTGGTTTGTGCGCTGTGCATAGGCATGTCTAAGGCTGGAATTTCCGGGCTTGGGATGTTTGTAGTCCCAGTCTTTGCATCCGTATTTGGTGCCAAAGAATCAACCGGCATCATTTTACCTATGTTAATTATGGCGGATATCTTTGCTGTCATCTACTACAACAGACACGCTAACCTCAAGTTGCTGAAAAAGCTATTTCTGGCAACAGTAGCAGGGGTTTTTATAGCCATTTGGGTAGGCGATATGATCAACGATCAGCAGTTTCGGATTTTGCTTGCTGTGGTTGTGGTGCTGGGTGTCGTTATCATGATTTGGCATGAAACAAAAAAGTCTGCTGATGCCATCCCTGACAATTGGTTCTTCGGATCTACTGCCGGTTTACTGGGCGGTTTCACCACTATGATCGGTAATGCAGCAGGACCTGTAATGTCGATTTATTTTCTTGCCCTCCACCTAAAAAAGAACAATTTCATAGGAACTGCCGCCTGGTTCTTTCTGCTCGTCAACATCTTCAAAGTACCTTTTCATGTTACTATTTGGCATACCATTACGTGGAACACCTTCCTGTTTAACCTGTCGATGTTACCCATCATCCTGCTTGGGGTTTTTCTTGGGATCAAAATTGTGAAACTTATACCAGAGAAACCTTATCGCATATTCATCATTGTGACTGTGACATTAGCAGCATTGAAGTTGTTTTTTTGATATTAAACCCCCATCCTATAATTAAATAATATTTATCAATAAATTAATAATATTTAACAACAATTAAATATTATTAATATTATGCCTATATTAGTGTCAAGATGAATAAAAAACTTCCCTTAGAATGTCCTAGTTGTAATAGTAGGTTGAAGGTGAAAAGCCTAGTATGTGAAACATGTGATACTTCTGTAAACGGCTTATATGATCTGCCTGTACTCACAAGTTTAAATATGGATGATCAACTCTTCATTACGGAGTTTGTTAAAGCAAGCGGAAGTTTGAAAGTGATGGCTCAACAACTAAACCTAAGCTACCCCACCGTAAGAAACTTATTGGATAGTATTATAAATAAACTGAAAGAAAATGGAATCAATTAGCACTCAAAAGTTCAATACTCTCTCATGGTTTGTTAACCCCTTCATTTATGTTGCTGGTTTAAAGGCATTGATTATTGGGGTGATTCTGATGTTGGCTAGTGTAGCTATAGGGTTTATAAATCGAGCTCATTTTGACGGTGTATTAGATCTTCATATTGGTCTTGAAGCTCCAGCTTATGTTTTCTTAATAGAGGTTCTGGTAGATTGGGTTTCTATCAGTGTTGTACTATTCATTATGGGTTCAATATTGTCCAAATCAAAAATTAGGTGGATTGATTTAGTTGGAACTCAAGCTTTAGCAAGATGGCCAATGCTCATTCTGGTTTTACTTTTATTTGTACCCGGTTTTGAGACGTTGCGCACTGGTACCATTTCTATCTCATTAATAATTTTTGGAATTGTATCGCTACTGGTTATTATCTGGGTAGTGACATTGATGTTTAACGCCTATAAAATTTCTTGTAACCTAAAAGGGTCTAAACTAATTGTATCATTCGTTGGAGGGCTGATTTCTGCGGAGGTTATTTCCAAAGTAGTAATTGTAAAAATGGTTTTGGGCATGATGACTCAACCAGCTTTATC
>CAXBNB010000610.1:0-3259 GCA_963976505.1 uncultured Reichenbachiellaceae bacterium | reverse complement strand
CTTTGATCGTCTATACTCCAGCAGTACCGAAAGATCATCAGGAATATAATTTCTTGAAAAATGAAGGATTTGAAATATTGAAGAGGTCACAGGTATTGGGTGAATTAACAAAAGACAATTTCACGATTGCAGTGGCTGGTACTCATGGTAAGACCACTACCTCATCTATAATCGCTCATATTCTAAAATCTTCAGGCATCAATTGTACTGCTTTTGTAGGCGGCATCATGACAAACTACAATTCTAATTTGATCATTGGAAAAGAAGGAACCGACAATGTGATCGTAGTGGAAGCAGATGAGTTTGACCGTTCGTTTCTGACCTTACATCCGGACATAGCCATTATCACGGCAGTAGATGCCGATCATTTAGATATTTATGGGTCAGCGGATTCTTTGAAAGATTCTTTCAAAGACTTTATTAAAAACATAAAAAAGAATGGTAAACTCTTTATTGAAGAAAGGTCTACTGGGAAATTTAGCATAGAAAATTTTGAAGGTGTAAATGTAGAGACTTATGGATTACAGAATGGAGCGATTCATTCCAATGGAGTCTCAGTACATAATGGATCATTCAATTTCGATTACCAAAGAGGAGTCAAACTAATCAAAGGCGTAAAACTTTTATTGCCCGGATTTCACAATGCAGAAAATAGTATTGCCGCTATATCAGTTGCACTTGACCTCAATGTGAAAGAAGAAGCTATTAAGTCGGCAATTGAAAATTTCAAAGGAGTAAAAAGAAGGTTTGAGTATATCATCAATTCGGATAATCTAGTTTTTATCGATGATTATGCCCATCATCCAGAGGAAATTAAAGCATTACTGAATTCAGTAAAAGCACTTTTTCCAAATAAGAAAATCACAGTGATCTTTCAACCTCACCTATTCACCAGAACCAGGGATTTCGCTGACGGGTTTAGCGAAAGCCTTAGTCTGGCGAATGAAGTATTGCTGTTGGAGATTTATCCTGCGAGAGAGTTGCCTATTGTTGGTGTTTCTTCCAGTATGCTGTTGGAGAAAATCACAGCTGATCAAAAGCTTGTTTGTTCCAAAGAGGAATTGATTGACAAGCTGCTTAGCCATGATTTAGAAGTTGTGCTTACCGTAGGGGCTGGAGACATAGATGCCATGGTTTCACCTATTAAAAATGCATTGCAACCATGAAAATAGATTTCAACATATTGAAACAATTGAAGTACCTCATCGTGGTGTTGGTTTTATTGGTAATCATAGGATTTGCCAATAAAAAACAAGCAGCCAGGTATGTTCAGGATGTGGTGGTGAATATTGACAATCAGTTTGAGAATTATTTTATAGACCAAAGTGATGTGTATGATTTGGTTCATGAAACAGGCAAGACCTACCTGCTCAACTTGGATATGAGACAATTGGATCTGAGGGAAGTAGAGAGGAAAATTGAATCACATAGATTCATTCAAGATGCTGAAGTCTATCATGACCTGAATGGTAAAATTACTATAGATATAAAACAAAACAGGCCAATTGCACGCCTTCTCAATTCTCCAGGAGCGGATCGGTACATTGGAACTACAGGATTGATTTTACCACAGTCCATGCATTATACCGCAAGGGTGCCACTGATAGAAACAAGTAAAAAAATAAAGTTTTCTAGTGAAAATATTAAAGATACAAAGGAAGGACAGGAGCTTTATGACTTGCTAATGTTCATAGAAAAAAATGCTTTTTGGAAAGCTCAAATAGCAGAGATTTCTATTGATAAAAATTATGAATTGACCATTTATCCACAGGTGACTAAGCAAATTGTGAGGTTTGGTACTGCCGAAGGATTTCAGGATAAATTCAAAAGACTTAAAGTCTTTTATAAAGAAATTCTACCTAATAAAGGATGGAATAATTACTCAGAAGTGAATTTGAAATATAAAAACCAAATCGTTTGTAAATAAATAGTTTAAGGTATGGAAGATCAACAAATAATCGTAGGCCTTGACATTGGGACCACCAAAATATGTGCCATTGTAGGCCGCAAAAATGAGTACGGAAAACTTGAAGTACTTGGAATGGGCAAAGCAGTTTCAGATGGTGTCATCAGGGGAATTGTCACCAACATTGATAAGACAATCAATTCTATCAGGAAGGCTGTGACTCTTGCAGAAGAGCAATCCGGAATTGATATCAGGGTAGTGAACGTGGGGATTGCTGGTCAGCACATTCGCAGTTCTGTACACCATGGCTCTATCATTAGGGATTCCATCGATGATGAGATCACTGTTGAGGATGTCAACAGGTTGACAAACGATATGTACAAAATTGTGATTCCTCCGGGAAGCGAGATCATTCACGTGATGCCACAAGATTACATTGTTGATTACGAAGAAGGGATCAAAGACCCTGTTGGCATGTCGGGCATTCGCTTGGAAGCAGACTTCCATGTGATCACTGCGCAGACCAATGCGATCAACAACATCAATAAGTGTGTAAGAAGAGCTGGTTTAGAAATAGACAACCTCGTTCTGGAGCCATTGGCATCTAGCCTTGCAGTACTTAGCGATGAGGAAAAAGAAGCAGGCGTATGCCTTGTGGATATAGGTGGTGGTACTACCGATGTTGCGATCTTCCATGAAAACATCATCAGGCACACCTCTGTCATCCCATTTGGTGGCAACATCATTACAAACGACATAAAGGATGGTTGCAATGTGCTGAACCATCAAGCAGAGTTACTGAAAACAAGATTTGGTCAGGCATTAGCCGAGATGGCAAATGCCAATGAAATAATTTCCATACCTGGACTGAAAAACCGTGACCCAAAAGAAATTTCTATCAAAAACTTGGCGGGCATTATTGAAGCCAGAATGGAAGAAATTATCGAGATGGTTCATACCAAAATCATTACAAGCGGATACGAAAACAAACTATCAGGAGGAGTTGTGGTCACCGGTGGTGGTTCTCAACTAGTGAGCTTGAAGCAGTTGTTTGAGTACATGACTGGTTTGGATGTGAGGATTGGCTATCCTAACGAACATTTAGGCAAGAGTAAGGTGGATATCATTAAGAGTCCAATGTTTGCTACTTCAGTAGGTTTGGTGCTATGTGGTTATAAAGCGCTGGACGACAGAGAAAACAGGATAGTAGATTCAAAGCCTCAGAAAGGCAATGACAAGGTGCGAAAAGCCAAATCAACAGATTCGATTCTTAAGAAAATCCTAGAAAAAACAAAAGGGATTTTAATAGATGACATAGAGGATAATAATTAGAATAGTATATACCATCAAGGT
>CAXBNB010000609.1:0-3263 GCA_963976505.1 uncultured Reichenbachiellaceae bacterium | reverse complement strand
ACCAAAAACAAAACGAAGAGTTAAGCAATGCCAGAAATATCATCGGGAAGGGGACAACTCTTAGAGGTGATCTTGAAACATTCGGTAATATCAGGATAGAAGGAAAAATCATTGGCAATATCAAGACCAAGTCTAAGCTTATCATTGGACATTCTTCACATGTTGAAGGCAACATCATCGCCCAAAATGCCGATATTGAAGGGCATGTAATCGGAAACATTGAAGTGTCGGAAATACTTACCTTAAAAGCGACAGCCCAAATCAATGGAGACATAGCTACCAATAAATTGATAGTTGAGTCAGGAGCTACTTTCAATGGTGGATCCAAAATGGGAGCTTCCATTAAAGAAATAATGATAGGCGAAAACACTGACGATACACCAAGCATTCTTAAAACCCACAAGTCATAGAAGACAAGCCCAAACAATATTTGAAGTATTCGGGCATAGCATTTGAAATGTTGGCTTTTATTTTTATTGGCGTCTGGGCAGGCTACAAGCTCGACCAGTATTTTGAATTAGAATTTCCCATTTTTTTATTAGTGCTTTCTGTTTTCTCTTGTATAGGGTCGATTTTCAATGTGATACGCAGATTGCCGAAAGATGAATGATCATGATCAAAGGCATAATTAAGATTGTTGCACTTACTGTTCTACTGATGTTGGCATATCTGTTACTTCAACAGGTCGAACTTTCTATTCCGTTCGGAGAAAAATTTTATACTATTCTTGTTTTCTTTTTTATCCAATCGATAGCAGTTCACATACTCTTCAAATTGGGAGAGGAGCATTTGGACCTCTCGATTCCTATATTGGTAATGGCTACCATGACCATTCGAGTGTTGACGTCACTTATGTTTGTAGGTACTTTCATAGTAATGGGGGTAAATGAGCTCACAAATTTTGTCATAACTTTTTTTGCGATCTATTTATTTTACTTTGTATTTGAAATCATTACTGTATTGTCTAACTTGCGCACAAATTTGAAATAAGCGCAAAAGATGGTTAGAAATTTTATTTGTAAACAATTAAAAATCACGGGGTTAGTTGTCGTTTTAATCTCAGTTTTTAGTTTGACAACAAAAGCGTCAGAAAGCGAGGGTGAAGCATTCAATCCATCCGCATTAATTGACCATCATATCAAGGATGCTCATGACTGGCATTTTTTCGATTTGAAAGATGAAAACGGAGTTGTACATCCAGTGAGCGCACCACTTCCAATCATCCTTTGGGACAATGGACTGCACATTTTTTCTTCTTCTAAATTCCATCATGGTCAAGATGCAGTAGAGAGCAATGGCAATTATTATTTCAATGCACATGAGCATATCTATAAGACCGATGCTTCAGGCAAACTGAGCTATGACGCTGAAGGAAATATAACCAACGCCCACCCACTTGACATTTCAATTACTAAAAATGTAGCCTTGTTATTCATCAATGCAGCGATATTGTTGCTAGTGTTTTTTGCAGTGGCTAGAGGTTATAAGAAAAATGCAGGAAAAGCGCCAAGTGGCATCCAGTCATTTTTTGAGCCTATCATAGTGTATGTAAGAGACGAAATCGTAAAAGCCAACATCGGCCCGAAATACGAAAAATACCTTCCTTACTTGTTGTCATTGTTTTTCTTTATATGGTTTGGTAATTTGTTAGGCCTTTTACCGGCATCAGCCAACCTTACTGGAAACATAGCAGTGACCCTTATGTTGGCAGTAACTACTTTGGTAATTACGCTGGTATCGGGAAGAAAAACATATTGGATGCATATTTTAGATCCACTTGGAAGCTCAATGAGTTGGGGTCAAAAAATACCATTGTATTTAATCCTTTGGCCTATTGAGATCATCGGAATATTTACTAAGCCATTTTCTTTAATGATCAGGCTTTTTGCCAACATTACAGCAGGGCACATTATTATATTGAGTATTTTGAGTCTTACATTTATAACACAAAGTTTAGCCGTTGGGGTATTGGCAGCAGTTTTTGCGTCAGTAATGAATTTGTTGGAGCTATTTGTGGCATTATTACAGGCTTATGTATTCACTTTGCTGTCGGCCATGTATTTTGGTAGTGCAGTAGAAGAACATCATCATTAGAATTTTATTTTTAACCATATAAATTAATTTAAAATGGGAGCAATTGGAGCAGGTTTAGCAGTATTAGGAGCAGGTATCGGTATCGGTTTAATCGGTAAAGGTGCTACTGAAGGTATTGCAAGACAACCAGAAGCTGCAGGTAAAATCCAAACAGCAATGATTATTGCAGCGGCCTTGATAGAAGGAGTTGCATTATTTGCTGCAGTAATCGGATTTATGGCCGTTCAAGCAGGAGTTTAATTTATTATTTCCTGGTCCTGTGAACATTAGGTTTCAGGATCAGGATCATTTTTTATCCAAAAAGAAAAGAACGTGGAATTAGTAACCCCAGACATAGGACTCATATTTTGGCAGACAGTAGTATTCTTAATAGTGTTTGCTATTTTGGCTGCAAAAGTTTGGAAGCCAATTTCAGAAGCATTGAAATCAAGAGATGGTTTTATCCGTGATTCTCTTCAATCTGCTGAGGCTGCCAAAGAAGAGATGAAGCAATTGAAGGCTGACAATGAGTATTTGCTCAAAGAAGCCCGCATCGAAAGAGACAACATGCTCAAAGATGCTTCAAAAATAGCCAACGATATCAAAGAAGCTGCTAAAGAGGAAACTTCAAAGATCTCTACAAAAATGATTGCTGATGCCAAAGCGGTGATTGAAACAGAAAAGAAAGCAGCATTGGCAGACGTAAAAAGTCTTGTAGCAGCATTGTCTCTAGATATTGCGGAAAAAGTACTACGTAAAAATCTTGATGACAAAAAATCGCAAGAAGCGCTAGTAAAAGACTTAATAAAGGACATTAAAGTAAACTAATCCCATGTCGGAAACCAGAATTGCTTCCCGTTATGCCAAGCCGCTTTTAGAGTTGGCAGTAGAGAGAAACTGCTTGGAAGAAGTAGCAAAGGATATGACTGCATTTACTGCACTCTGTCATTCAAACAGGGATTTTACATTGATGTTGAAAAACCCTGTTTTGGGTCATTTGAATAAATTGGTGATCTTAAAGAAGATTTTTACTGGAAAGGTGAATGATCTGACGCTTTCTATTTTTGATATCATTTCAAGAAAGAACAGAGAAGCATACCTTCCTGCTATAGCCAAAGAATTTCACAGACAGTACAATGTGATGAAAGGCATTGCAGAAGCGACGATCACTACTGTTGTTCCTTTGAACG
>CAXBNB010000608.1:0-3266 GCA_963976505.1 uncultured Reichenbachiellaceae bacterium | reverse complement strand
ATCGGTTCAGAATAATTGATGTTTCTGTTCGGTACATCTTCCAAAGGAGTCCATTTTGTTTCATCCAAAGGCATTGATACTATGTCCATGCCATTCTTACTGAATTGGTTGTATATGATCTTTTTCTTATTGCTTGACAAGGAAGGATTAAAAGCTCCATATTTTGAATGTGTCACTTGGAATACTTCTTTAGTACTTACATCCAAAGCATAAATATTATCTATTCCATTTAAAGGAGAATTGTAAAAAAGAAAATCTTCAGTTAGAATTGGATGCCCAAAATTTTCATTTTCAGAAAACAGCCATGATTCCTCCTCCCCTGTACTCATATTTTTTGAAACAATGGTTTTACCTTGTTGTTCACTTTTAAGCAATACAATTTGATTTCCATCCTCAGAAAATGATGGCATAGAATAAAAAGCATTGTTTGCATTAGAATAAATTTTCACCACTTCACCAGACTCAAAATCCAACAATTGGACAGAATATTTGTTTTCAGAAGTGTTTTCAATAGCTACAATAGTAGTACCATCAGGAGATATCGCTGCTGAAGAAAATTTGCTTTTGTGAGTAATTTTCCGAAATGTATTAGTTAAAAGGTCAAAAGACTTGATAACAGAATAGGTTCTTTTTAGCCACCTGGGGTCAAATTCAAACTCTGTCCATACCACCTTGTTGTCATTGATACTCAAGAATCCCGGGTCATTTAATATTCCAGTTGTAAAAAGCACCTGCTCTTTTCCAGAATTGTCAATAGAAACCAGTTTGTCCGTATCAGAGAACCCTGATTTCAGCGAAATGATATTCCCGTTTCTTATTTCATGAGGGTAGAAGTAGTCGGTATATACTCTATTCGATCGATGATTTATAGTTTCGGTATTTTCTTCAGAAAGGTCTTGAGTTTGATAGCTATACAGCTCCGTCATTTCTGACGTCATGTCTTTATAATTTTGCAGCAGGTTTTTTCCTGTTTCTTTTTTTATGGCATTCGAAAAAACAAAAGGCCTGTAAGGAAAACCGAATGAACGTTTGATGATTTTATCCCAAATATCTATTCCGTATTTTCTTTTGAAATAGGTCGTCATAAAATATCCAGTGACATAATGGTTAGGCACAAAATCTTTGAAGGAGGTAAGGTTTTGTTTGGAGTAGTTAAAGCCACCCTTTTCCATTAAGTTGGTTTTAAATGCCAATTCAAAACTAGGTGTTCTCCCACGTCCGGTTTTTGTAAATGATGTCTCGACCCCTACAGCATCACCTTCCCAAAACCAACTAGGAGCTGCAATTCCTGCGGCAAAAGCCAATCCGTATTCACCAAAACCCCAATACATCAATTTGTTGATGGGAGAATGGTATGCTTTTTCGAATTGTACCATGTGGCGGTATTCATGCGTAGCAAGGTGTTCGATCCAATCAACGTTTGCCCGACTTTTGTTGTCCTGTGGAGAGGTGGTGAAAAACTCAGACCTACGGGGACCAACGGTGACAAACCCATTGGAAATCGCATGTTGGTTTTGAAGGATTACCGAAAACCTTCTGGGCTTTACTCCTAGAGATTTACTTGCAGGAGTATGAAGACCCTCCAATATATTGGCTGTTCTATTCGCTTCAGACTCAAATCCATTTGGAAAGATTACCTTAAAATTATCTGTTTTGATTTGACTCCATTTGGTGGTAGCTGGGAGTGCTTCCAATTCTAAAGATTGAGACTTTGCCTCAAACAGCAAGCATGTAAGCATCAAACCAACTAATATGTAAAGCTTTTCTTTGTCCAATTAGAATACCTGTTCGAAGGCTTTAAGTAAACGATTCATATCCAATTGGTCATTATACACATTCGGAGAAACCCTTATAAAATCACCACGAAAGGAAACGCTCACTCTGTGTTTCTTAAACGCGTTTTTGATTGGATCTAATTTCTCTTTAGGGCATTTTATCCCAAATAAATGGGCGCTTCTCTGTCCTTCATTTTCAATAAACAATCCAAAATCTTTTATCCGCTCTATAGGTTCTGAAATCAAACTTTTACAATATTCTTGAATATTCTCAGGATTCCATTTATTAATCTGTTTGATGGATGCTAAAAACATGGGAGTCAAAATAAAATTACTGTGTTCCCCCATTTCATATCTCAATGCTCCGGGTCTATATTCATTTTCATAGTTGACCAGATTGGCAAAATCTTCACTACCGCTTCGGTTAATCCAATTTTCTTCAACAGGTATGCCCTGGTCAAATGCAGCGCCATAATAAGCTATGCCTATACTGTATGGCCCCAAAAGCCATTTATAGGCAGCACATACGAGGGCGTCTGGTTTTATTTTTTGAATGTCAAAAGGCAATGCCCCAATCGACTGTGTGCCATCTATTATTAATAAAGCCCCAACACTTGTCGTGGCAGCTCTAATCGCCTCTAGGTCGAATAATGTGCCATCTGCCCAATGAACATGCCCAATGGCAACTGCCTTTGTGTTCTGGTCAATTGCCGACAATATGGACTCATTCCATTTTGATCCTCTATTATCAAGAGCGTCTGGAGCATGGATGGTTTTGAGTGTTGCATTGTTGTCATTGCAAAGCCGCATCCAGGGATAAATATTGCTTGGAAACTGATCCCCGACCACAACGATATTTTCACCTCTCTTGATTTTAATATTTTTGGTGACATTGGCTATGCCATAAGAAGCAGATGGTATGAGAACCATTCTTTCAGGTTGGTCACAATTCACCAATTGAGAAAAAATTAGTCTAATGGTTTCTGTATCCTCAAAAAAATCATCTGGCGATATTCTATGGGGTTTTCTCTTTTTCGAAATGCCCAATTTTCCAGCGTTCTCCACTTTTTTCAATAAAGGAGACATATAGGCACCATTGAGGTAAGCGTCCTTTCGACCAATCCTAAATTTTTCTCTTTGGCAGTTCATTGTAGCTTGTGATTATTTCTACTTTGTTATATTACAAACACGCCCCCCACTTTCGTGCCTGCCTTTTCGGTAGACTGGCCTCCACAAACGGGAATCACATTCGGAATGTTTGTGAGGACACAAACATCGGCATTAAAAGTAAATAAGACAGAGTAGGATTGTTAAAATTCATTTTAGAAACACTTAAAACAACTGTTAATACTAAAGTAGATATTAATCTTAGCATATGGAAGAATGAATTTTGGAAAGACCCAACCCTCCAAAAGTTTACCATTAGTAATTGCTATCTGGATCTGCAACAAAAAACTGGACAAAAGGTTAAGCGCATTTTGAATAATTAAT
>CAXBNB010000607.1:0-3270 GCA_963976505.1 uncultured Reichenbachiellaceae bacterium | reverse complement strand
TACTTCGTTTCATAGCTTGGCGACAGTGTCTTCTGCTTTTACAGACAAATTGATAAAAAGGAATGATATAATCAGAATTGAGCGGAAGCATTTCATGCTGTAAATCTAATATTTTATAAAAAAAAATGGGCTAACATTATTTATCCATTTCACTTCTAATATTTGGGGCTGCTTTATTGTAGCATTTCTAGTGCTATATAATCAATGGATAACTTTTTGAATAGAAGAGCCTTATTTCCCGACTACATTAAAGCTTTCTTTTTTACTTCCACAAAGAGAGCAAGTGTAATCTGCAGGTAAATCAGAAAAGGCTACTCCGGCTTCAATGTTTGCATTGCTATCGCCATAGGCCTGATCGTAGATGGTCATGCAATTGGTGCATTGATAGAGCAGTTGGTCTTTTTTAACCTTTTCTTCCGAGTGTTCTACGATGGGTTTGGGCTCTTCTTCGAGCTGTTCATAGTATTTGAGGCTCAGTTCCATTAGCAGGGGAGGGATGACTTCCTTGGTGATGTTTTTGGCATAGTAGAAGTATTCACTGAGGTTAGGGTTGAAATTTTTTGAATACAAGATATTGTAAGTATTGAAGGAGCCGTCGGTGTTGATATTTCTTTCCACCACTACTGAAGTGAACAAGATCATGTCATCAGATGTTTTGATGGTAAAAGTTAACCCTGATGTACTGATGTCTTGTTGGTCGAGCGCCCTAACAAGGTAGTTTTTGAGCTCCATCGCTTCTTCATCCAAAACAGGAAGGTGCCAATTCAATTCCAAAGCAGAATGCCTTAGATTCATTCCATTGCTGCCCATAAACTTTTCCCATCCCACTCTGTTCGAT
The DNA here is from genome assembly GCA_963976505.1 of uncultured Reichenbachiellaceae bacterium. Classification (GTDB taxonomy): domain Bacteria; phylum Bacteroidota; class Bacteroidia; order Cytophagales; family Cyclobacteriaceae; genus CAXBNB01. The sequence continues at coordinate 2,432 of CAXBNB010000607.1, read as the reverse complement.
TCTTGTATTCCTTTTATTACAAAAGACTTCCAAGGGGTAAGGCTGATTTTTCCAATATTGGTGTTTATACAACGCTTGCAGAGTTCTCTAAGAAATGGAATGGTAAAACTGTTGTTTCTCCAGTACAGTCCCAACCAATATTTTCCATCTGATTTTCTGTTTATTCCTTCGTAATAGGGAAATTGGGTGACAGGAAAACGGAGCTCTTCACTGTAGGCTTGGATATTGATTTTCACTTCATTGAGTAGTGTCTCAGAAATTTCATCTATATCCATTTCTGCCTGAAGCAGATGGAGGTCTTCAATGGCTTTTGCCAGCTTTGCTATGTCATAGCCATAAATCAAAAAGGGAAGAGCCTTTGGAAAAGCAGTGGATTTATCAAAACGAAGGTGGACATACCAGTAGTTTTCCACAGAAGAAGCAATGAAGTTGATGTTGCCTGTAAATAGAGGTACAAGGCTTTGACTGGGATCTACAATGTTGATTCTTAACTTAGGACGGTACTCAAAACTGTCCAAAATATAATGATAAACATGGGGTACCAACCATTTTTTATTGGGCATTACATCGAGTGCTACGTAAGAGCAAACTATGTTTTGGTGTAAGAATTTGTCGATTTCATACTCTGTATTGATGGATTTGAATGTTTCGTCCAGAGCGGGTTTGTTGCGCTCATTTATTGGAAAAAGAATGTCTTGCCTTGATCCAAAATGAATGTGTTCTGCACCAAGATTATTAGCTGTGTTGATGATTTTGTGAAAATCACCCGGAGAGATAATGCCGCCTTTTACAAAAACACGAACCAGGTCATGTTTCTTTTTCTCTACTAAGCTATTCACTTCTTTTGTGGTTAAAGTTTCCATTCAAAATTAGGTAATAAAATGCGAATTAAGCGTTGATCAATTCTTTTTCAAGCGCTTTGGTTTTGTTGATCATGTTTTGCAATTCCCCTTTGCAACTGCCACAACCAAGTCCAGCTCCTGTTGATGTACAGAGTTCGTTGAGTTGGGTACATCCAGAGTCTATTACCTTTTGGATGTTGCCTGTCCCAACATTGTTGCACGAACAAACCAACTTACCGACCATGGGTTCGGGTGTTTTTCCTGAGCGTAGAAGTTGCATTCTTTTCTCAGAAAGTTCTACACCATTTTCTATCAAATCCTTGAATTCAGGGAACTCAGACTTATCACCCATAAGAATTGCTCCCATGAGCTTATCGTTGTGGACAATGCATTTTTTATAATAGATCTTGGCTTTATCAATGAATAGAATTTCATCGTAATCATTATTTCCTACAGGTATCTGAGGGCTGCCAATGGAACACAAATCCAGATTGGCAAATTTCAAAATATTCATGGATACAGTGCCTTTGTATAGACTGGTCATATCCCCAATGATATATCGAGCTGCCACATCGGCTTGTTCTTCAGCCGCCGCAGTGGTGCCATTCATTTTCCCATCATGTTCAGCGATTTCACCCATGGCATAGATATCAGGATCACTGGTTTGCAAGTAGTCATTTACCTTGACTCCACGTCCGCAATCTAGGTTAGCGTCTACTGCAAGTTCGGTATTGGGTCTGGTGCCGATGGCATAAACCACAGCGTTGCTTTCGAGAGATTTACCACTTTTGAGATCTACCTGTAGCTTTTTGGTATCTTCTGATATAATTATGTTTTGCACTTCATCGTTGACATATACTTTGATATTCATCTCTTCCACCTTGGCGCGTAACAGGTTGCTTGCCATGGTGTCGAGTTGGCGTTCCATCAGCCTTGATGACAATTGGATGATGGAGACTTCAATATCAATTTCTGACAATGCTGCTGCTAGTTCTAGTCCCAATAGCCCTCCACCAACGATGGTAACATGCCCATCATTATTCAGGTATTTTTTGAGCATATCAGCATTGTCCTTGTTGCGCATGGTAAACATGCCTGGTAAATGCATCGGGACATTGTTAGGAACAAATGCACGACTGCCTGTAGCCATTATCAGCACGTCATAGTGATGACTTTCACCTTTAGCATCGAATACCTGTTTGACCTCTCTTTTAATTTGATCAATACTATTTGATACATGAAGATGCACATTCAATTTTTCAAATTCTCCATATTTAAATTTCAGTAAGTGATCAAAATCAACTTGTTCGTTTACATATTCAGGTAATAGCACCCTATTGTAAAATGGCTCAGCTTCCTTTGAAAATACATGAATTTCATCTTCAGAATTGTAATTCCTAAAAGTGTTGATAAATCGATAAGCTGCTGCACCAGCACCTATAATCACTATTTTTTGCTTTTCTTTTTTATAAAGCTTTACCTGAACTGCTGAAAACTTAAGTCCGGGTTGTTTCGAGACAGGATCGTAGCTGCTGTCAGTTAGGTTGTTTGCTCTTCCAAAGTTGTTTTGCAATATTTTGCCCCAGTGCA
>CAXBNB010000606.1:0-3274 GCA_963976505.1 uncultured Reichenbachiellaceae bacterium | reverse complement strand
ACTTTATCGAATCACAATCTTCTTCATAATTCAAGAGTCCATATATTAATCCTGCCGCAAAGGCATCTCCAGTACCTACTCTATCTACTATGTGAGTAACATCTAAATAGTCGGTTTTAAGATACTCAGTTCCATTCCATATTTTCCCCTGGATTCTATTGTGCGAACCGCTAATTGTTTCTCTGTTCTTTCCCACCACCTTGTTTATTTTAGGGCAAATCTCCATTAGCTTTTGCGCAGATATTAAGAATTCATCTCCGATAGTACCGATCCCAAATATTTTATTGAAATCATATGTGCTACCGATGACAATGTCGGTGGTTTCTACCAATTCCGGCATTACTGAGTTTAAGGATTTGCCATAATTCCACATGTTGTTTCTGGAATGGATATCTCCCGAAACAGTTACACCCAATGCATTAGCAGTTTTTATTGCCTCCAGGCAGCAATCAGCTGCACCTTGAGCAATGGCAGGAGTAATTCCAGTCCAATGAAACCAACTGGCATCTTTGAGTATTTCTTTCCAATCCAGCATCTCAGGTTGGATCATTGAAAAAGAAGATCCCTCTCTTTCATAGATTACTTCACTTGGACGGTGCACTGCTCCTTTTTCTAGAAAATACTTTCCAATCATAGACCCTCCGTAAATTACATTTGAAGTATCCAGCCAATGTTGGCGTAAAAACTGAGCTCCCGACTTGCCGATCATATTGTCAGGAAATCGGGTAACATGGTTGGCATTCAAACCTAAATACGCCAAAGAAATAGCTACATTCGCTTCACCTCCACCAAAAGCCAATTCCAATGAAGTGGCTTGTGAAAATTTAGCATATCCCGGAGGAGAAAGCCTCATCATCACTTCTCCAAATGTTACTACTTTTTTCATAGGCTAATCATTTTATTTTTTGACTTGAAAACGCCTAACCCGAGATTCTAATCCATTGAAAACTTTCAGTATATACATACCATTTCTCAAGCTGTTGGTGTTGATGCTCGCTTGGTTTCCCTGAATATTCAACCCAGAAACAAGCCTACCTGTCAAATCCAAAATTTCTAGTTTTGTACTGTTATGTTTACTTTCCCATTGAACAAACAATGTGTTTTGTACTGGATTGGGGTAAACAGTCACTTTCTTTTCCTCTACCCTTTCAACACCCAATATTTCTATGATTTCTCCCCAAAACTCCACTTCAGAAATGCTATTCCAATCAGAAGTAGAATTTCCAAATCCAGTAATTCGGATGTGTTTTACTTTTACATCATTGATTTCAAAATATTCAAAATCGCTGGTAAAACCAGAGCTTTCCCCTTTTTTTACTAAGTTGCTAAAAGTAACATTATCTTGAGACCCATCGATTTGAAATGTAGTTGTTCTCTCATCACCTTTATAAAACGCAACCTTGATATGGCCTAAAATAGATTGGTGCTCAAGTTCAAATGTAATGGACTGTTCACCTTCGGCTGACCACCTGGTCGATAAGTCACCATCCAAGGTAAGTTCCTTGCCGTTTGAATTTGTTCCATCCACCTGCTCCGCTGTTGCTGTGACTTTAATTACATTCAACTTTTCTCCTTCAAGAATAATTTCAGCGGCCTCCTGCAACACTTCTATTTCACGGGTAAAAGCACCCCCTTGGATCGTGATTACTCCTTTTCGTGCATACGGTTTTGTGTTTTCAGTGACAGTAATTGCTATTGTTTCATTATTTGTCCCGGTAGTCTTGTCTAAGGATATCCAAGTTTCACTCGTTGTTGCCGTCCAGTCGATATTTGAGTTAATGTTTAATGATTCTGATGAACCTTGAACTATAAATCTTATTTCCGAAGTAGAAGTAAATAAGAAATCTGTATCGGTAAAACTCGGCCCAGTTAATTCCCTATTCAAAGGGGAAATTTTAACCGATTCAGTCGAAAACTCATCACTCCCAACATCAGGGTTATTTCTTGTTTGTCCGTCCATGTCAGTACTTACAGTTACAGCATCGGAGGAAGCATCAATTGCCGGACTTTGACCGGACAATTTTTTGAGTGAATACCCATTTACTTCTACTGTTTCAAGGGCTAAATCTTTACTTTCCCAACCAGAAATATTTTCTCCTAAAGAACTGGCCTCATAGAAATTGTTGAGGTATTCAAAATCAATTGGATTATTCAAAATTTCAATCAACGAATTGGTTGACCCATTGAATATCAAATTATTGGCCAGCGTGCAATTCTCTGGATCTTCATACTCTTCGCTACTGTTCGTTGGGTCTCCACCAATACTTATTGAAGAGCTACAGTTTATTAATGTATTGAAAGCAACTACAGCGTCTTTAACAGTAAAATACCTGTTTAGCGGTGAATCCTTTACACCTCCAATGATGCTGATAGCCGATCTATATTTACCAGTTCCTTGTAAGTCTTGAAAATAATTATTCACTACAACATGCCCTTCGCCAATCACACGTACTCCTGAAGAATTGCTTTTGCTATTTCCAAAAAAGAAGTTTCCTTCTACTCTACAATTATTACCATGCCTTAGTGTTAGTTGTCCTGCATTGTTGAAAAATGTATTGTAACGGTATATATTGTTTCCTGACTTATTGGATATAATTTCAATCTCACCGTCACAATTTTCGAAATAATTATACTCCACCACTGTGCCACATTCTAACATGGAAGTGTTGCTGTCACCTATGCGCATGATCTCGCCTCCATTTGCTCCTAAATCAGGTCTATCCAAAAACTGATTGTAATCTATCAGGTGATTGACTTGATGACTATTTTCGTTTAACCAAACGACCAATAAGGTGCCTCCATCAGTTTTTCCTTTAAACAGACAATGATCTATCCTATTCTCGTGACCATAAAGTGAAACCCATTTCTGGTTATCACTACCACTATTGAAAGCAATAATAGAGCTATTAGTAACTCTGCAATTGTTACAGTCATTATCCGAACGCAATTCGATTACCGCTCCCGATGGTGTGCTTCCATTTTGAAAAACCAATCCATTAACTACCAAGTAGTTACCTCCCATATTAAGGCTGGAGTTTCCTTCTAAAAATACCTGCCCGGTGGTATTTGCCATCAAAACTATTGGATCACTTTCGGTTCCATTGCCATTAAAATCAATTTCAAGGTCCTTCCATATCCCATCACTCATGACGATGGTATCCCCAGGTTGTACTGCATCAATGGCTGCTACCAACTCATTTTCAGTGGATACCTGGGTTTTGGCTCCAAGTACGGCTGTACTCGTGATTGTCAGAACCAAAAGGAAAACTATCTT
>CAXBNB010000605.1:0-3277 GCA_963976505.1 uncultured Reichenbachiellaceae bacterium | reverse complement strand
AATTTCCATGTGCGCCCCATCTTATCAGATCGATGCTATGCCTGCCATGGACCAGATGAAAATGCCCGAAAGGGTGATTTGAGACTTGACTTGGAAGCAAATGCCTTTGCTCCATTGGATAGTTTGAAACAACGATTCGCCATTGTTGCAGGGAATTTAGAAAATAGTCAACTCATTCATCGAATAGTAAGTCCTGATCCCGAGGAACTGATGCCACCACCTGAATCCAACTTGCAATTGTCGCTACGAGAAATCGAAATACTAAAACGATGGATAGAGCAAGGCGCAGAGTGGAAACCACATTGGTCTTATATTCAGCCTGAAAAGAGTGTGCTACCAGAGGTCAAACAAACAGATTGGCCAAAAAATGCAATTGACTATTTTGTGTTGAACAAGCTGGAAGTGTTGAAAAAGAAACCGTCTGTCAAAGCCAGCAAAGAAAAACTATTGCGCAGGTTAAGTTTCGACCTGACAGGTCTGCCCCCAAGCCCGGAAACCATCAAAACTTTTTCGTCAAATCAATCTGATACCGCCTATGAACAAATGGTCGATGAATTGCTCAATTCGCAGGCTTATGGAGAAAGAATGACAACAGAGTGGGTCGATCTTGCCCGCTATGCCGAGACGAATGGCATCCATCACGACCTAGAAAGAAACATGTGGCCATGGCGAGACTGGGTGATCAACGTTTTTAATGAAAACATGAGCTACGACCAATTTGTTACCTGGCAGCTCGCGGGAGATCTAATGCCTGAGCCGACCTATGAGCAGCAATTGGCCACTGCATTTAACAGAAACAACCGAACCACACAAGAATGTGGGTCTCTGGACGAAGAATTTAGGGTATCGTACGTCATCGACCGCACCAATACTTTTGGCAAAGCATTTATGGGACTCACGGTAGAGTGTGCCCAATGCCATGATCACAAATACGACCCCATCTCACAAAAAAATTATTACGAGCTATTTGCCTTTTTCAATCAGGTTCCAGAAAAGGGTGTGACCAAATCTTTTCCCAAAAAAATTAAGCACAATCAACAGTCTGCTCCTTACCTCGAATTGCCGGAAGAAGAAGTGAAGAAGATTCGAAGTTACATTGACCGGCAGTTCAAAACGGAATATGCCAATGGCAGCACGCAGGACAAGGATAAATCATACATGGACAACTGGAAGGATGAATTGGAAGTAATGCTCCTTCCAGTAATGGTCATGAAGGAAAAAGACACACTTAGACCGACATACATTTTGGAAAGAGGACTGTACGATTCGCCCGGAGAAGAAGTATCGTTTGGAACTCCTGAAAGCATTGCTGCCTTTGATCCGAATTTACCAAAAAACCGTTTGGGTTTGACTAAATGGCTGTTTGATCCTGAAAACCCACTCACTGCCCGAGTTGCTGTGAATAGGTACTGGCAGATGATATTTGGTCGGGGATTGGTCAATACGCCAGACGATTTTGGTAGTCAAGGAGACCTTCCTACTCATCCGGCATTACTTGACTGGCTAGCAGTGGGATTTATAGAATCAGGCTGGGATGTAAAGCAACTATTGAAAATTATGGTAATGTCTGCTACTTACCAACAAGCATCCACTTCTGATGAAAGTCAATTGGCATTTGACTCAGAAAACCGATGGCTGGGTAGAGGAGCTCAACAACGGCTTACTGCCGAGATGCTCCGTGACCAGGCCTTGAAAATGAGCGGTCTTATGAGTGAGGAAATAGGTGGGCCAAGCGTCAAACCATATCAACCTGAAGGTCTGTGGACTCAAGTATCTTCCGGCGGCAGGTACAAAAGAAAATACATGACTGGGCATGGTGCAGACCGTTACCGACGAAGTTTGTACACCTATTGGAAACGAATTCAGCCTCCTCCAGCGATGGCTATTTTTGATGCGTCAAGCCGCAACCTGTGTACGGTCAAAAGACAAAGCACCAACACCCCTTTGCAAGCCCTTGTGCTACTGAACGACCCTCAGTTTGTAGAAGCTTCCATGGCACTTGCACACCGGATGATGAAAGAAGGTGGAAGTAGTTCGAAACAACGTATTGAGTATGCTTTCAGGTGGGCAACCTCCCGAAAACCCGATGCGGACGAGAGCAACATTCTCGAAGACTTATTTCAAAACGAAATGGAAGAATTTCAAAAATACCCAGAGAGGGCTGACGATTTTTTACAGGAAGAGACTATTAAAAACAAAGGCGATTTAAATAAACTAGAGTTGGCTGCTTACTCAGTAGTAGCGAATGCCATTATCAACTTAAGTGAAAGTTTACAGAAAAATTAAAGACAATTGAATAGTGATGAAATATTTAATTCAAAAGTCAATTAAAGCAGATTTATATGGACGGTTTTCTTAATATAACTCGCAGGCATTTTTTAGAGAAAGCCAGTTTAGGCTTGGGATCTTTAGCAATGTCATCTTTCGATGTGCCCGATATGGCATCAAATCTTACCAGTATCTTGCCGCATTTTGCTCCAAAAGCAAAAAGAGTGATTTATTTGTTTCAGGCGGGAGGTCCCTCCCAATTGGAAATGTTTGATTACAAGCCAGAATTGAAAAGATTGCACAAACAGGAACTACCTGAATCTGTGAGTATGGGAAAAAGGGTTACTGATTTTACCGCAGCAGAACCTAAACCGATGGTGAATCCATTTACAGGATTCAAACAATACGGGCAGAGTGGAACGTGGGTCAGTGATTTATTGCCACACATTTCCAAAATTACCGATGATATATGTGTGGTAAAGTCAATGCATACTGATGCCATAAACCATGACCCTGCTTTATCCTTTTTCCAAACAGGCTCGCAGCTCAGTGGCCGACCCAGTATTGGCTCTTGGCTGTCATACGGTTTGGGAAGCAGCAATGACAACCTCCCTACTTTTTCTGTGTTGTTGTCAAAGGGTAGTGGACGAACAGATGGCGCACAACCACTTCAGTCTCGGCTGTGGGGCAGTGGTTTTTTGCAGTCACTTCACCAAGGAGTCCAATTCCGTAGTGGAAAAGACCCTGTGCTGTTCCTAAACAATCCACCCGGAATCAGTCAAATGAATCGTAGAGGTGTATTGGATCATTTAAAATTACTCAATCAAAAGTACCTTGAAAAAGAAGGAAATCCTGAAGTCTTTTCCAGGATGGCACAGTATGAGATGGCCTACAGGATGCAAACTTCTGTTCCGGAAACAATGGATATCAGTGAGGAACCCGATTATATTTTTGACATGTATGGTCCTGAATCTCGAATCCCTGGCACATATGCAGCCAACTGTCTTTT
>CAXBNB010000604.1:0-3283 GCA_963976505.1 uncultured Reichenbachiellaceae bacterium | reverse complement strand
CATATCTCCATGGGGATGGTACTGCATGGTGCTACCGATGATGTTGGCCACCTTATTGTACCTGCCATCGTCCATTTCCCTCATGGCATGTAAAATTCTTCTTTGTACAGGCTTTAGTCCGTCATTGATGGCCGGAACAGCCCTTTCCAGAATAACATAAGAGGCATAATCCAAAAACCAGTTTTCGTACATGCCTGATACGGGTACTACATTGTGTATAGTTCCTTCTTCGATTGGTAATTCTCCGTTGTTTTCCTCGCTCATTTATCTTTTACTATATCTTTTCACTCTAAGTTTAAACTGTTCAACTGCACACTACCCCCTGGTCCAACCTGATTGTAATATTCTTGCTTTCTTTTATAAATCAGTCCTCTGATCCTATGTAGCTCATTATCCACTTTACTGTAATTAAATGGATACCAAATTGATGGCTTACATAGGACCTCTTTACCTAGCTGCCCTTTTTTATATAAAATGAATTTATAAACTCCATCAATTGACATCAATTTTACTTCTTTTATTTCCTCGAAAGGCACTTGGACTTGGTAATCATTATGATTCACATATAAATTGGCATTGTCATATTCTACATATTTAATACCGAAAACACCTCTCAATACGAAGTAAAACAAATAGGCATACTGTGCTACAAACAATAATGAAGTCAATCTATTATTTGACCTTAGCAGTAAAAACATCATGATACAAGCCACCAAAATAAGTACAATACTCTTGTAAACTTTTATGGTATATGTTGTTAATGTTTTCGTTCGTTGCATTACAAATTACAGATTGATGCTATTCAACTGATTTGATGAGTTGTCATTACTTTTTATAATTTCTTGCTTTCTTTTGGCAATTAATGTCCTTACGCGATTCATCTCCGTGTCCACCTTTTTATAATTCAAGGGATACCAGATGGAAGGAAGGCACAATATTTCCTTCCCAACTTGTGTTTTTTTATAAAGCTGAAATAAGAACCCTCCCGTAACAATACTAACTTCTTTTACCTCATGAAAAGGAATTTGTATTTGATAGTCGTTATGTGAAACATATAAATTGGTATCATCATATTCTACATATTTGACTTTGGTTAAAAATTTAAAATTTGAGTAAAAGGTATATACATAACCGAATGCTATTGGAAGTGTAAATCCATAGAAAATGGGCTGCTTTAGTTTTTCCTTCAATTGTTCCACATCAGTTGAAATCAACAGGCTCAATACAATTGTTGGAAAGACTATAAAGAAGAACACTAACAAACCATTTTTATAGTTTTGTAAATTTTTAGAAGTGAGTGTCTTGGTCTTCTGCATTATTGAACTAATTCCTCTTCTACTATGTCTTTTTCGACTCTTAATTTATCAATGATGAAATTTTGTCTGTCAGGTGTGTTTTTACCCATATAAAATCCCAAGAGTTCATTGATTTTTGTTTCCTTATTCAATATAACCGGCTCCAGGCGGATGTCTTCACCAATAAATTCTCCAAACTCATTGGGAGAAATCTCACCCAATCCCTTAAACCTGGTAATCTCTGGTTTAGGGTTTAATTTCACAATGGCATCCTTGCGTTCCTGATCACTGTAACAGTAAATCGTTTCTTTTTTATTTCGAACCCTAAAAAGGGGTGTTTCCAATATGTAAACATGTCCGCCCCTTACCAACTCAGGAAAGAACTGAAGGAAGTACGTCAACAGCAATAACCGAATATGCATACCATCCACATCGGCATCAGTTGCAATCACTATCTGGTTGTAACGCAATCCTTCGATCCCGTCCTCAATGTTCAAGGCATGCTGCAACAAGTTGAACTCTTCATTTTCATACACTACTTTTTTGGTATGACCAAAGCAGTTGAAAGGCTTACCACGAAGACTAAATACAGCTTGGGTTTTTACTTCTCTGGATTTTGTAATTGATCCACTGGCCGAATCTCCCTCTGTAATAAAAAGCGTGGTTCCGTTTTTCAAATCTTCGTCACCCTTTTTATCGTCAAAATGGATTCTACAATCCCTTAGTTTCTTATTATGCAGGTTGGCCTTTTTAGCCCTTTCATTTGCCAACTTCTTAATACCCGCTATTTCTTTGCGCTCACGCTCCGATTGCAATATCCTTTTCTGAAGACCTTCAGCCACATTGGAATGCTTGTGAAGGTAATCATCCAATGCCTTTTTAATAAAATCATTAATGAATGTCCTCATGGTAGGCCCATCATGCGCTACGTTGAGTGAACCAAGTTTGGTTTTGGTTTGAGACTCAAAAACGGGCTCTTGTACCCTTACCGATACAGCTGCAACGATACTACCTCTTACATCTGCTGCATCATAATTTTTTCCATAAAAATCGCGCACAGTTCGTACCACAGATTCTCTAAAAGCAGCAAGGTGAGTTCCTCCCTGAGTGGTATCAATATCGTCTCCTTTTAAATGAATAATGGGATAACGAAGCGTTTCAGGATCAGTCTTTCTACCGAGCAAGTCCAACAGACCGTTTTCCGAATGGTATTTTTTTCCATTAAAATTGATGGTCAATCCTGCATTGAGAAATGCGTAATTCCACATCAAGTTGTCCAAGTACTCCGGAATGAATCGGTAGTTCTTGAAAATGGAGTTGTCGGGTTCGAAAGCAATGAAAGTTCCGTTTCTTCCATCACTTTTTTCGATCTTATTGTCATTGATGAGGTTTCCTACATCAAATTCAGCCAACTTGGTTTGTCCTTCTCTGAACGACTGGGCTTTGAAGTAGGTCGATAGGGCATTGACAGCTTTTGTACCCACACCATTAAGTCCTACAGATTTTTGAAAGGCGGACGAATCATATTTTCCACCCGTATTGATCTTGGAAACACAGTCCACCACTTTACCTAGGGGAATCCCCCTTCCGTAATCTCGTACCTCTACCCTTTGGTCGGTTACTTTCACATTGATGGTACGCCCAAAACCCATGACGTGCTCATCGATGCAGTTGTCCATGACCTCTTTCACCAGTACATATATCCCGTCATCCGGCGCTGTACCGTCTCCCAGTTTCCCAATATACATTCCGGGCCTGAGCCTGATGTGCTCTTTCCAGTCCAGTGATTTTATACTGTCTTCTGTGTATTCTCCAACTTGTGCTGCCATCCTCTGCTTATGGATTTTGATAAAGTAAAATGATCGTGAATATATACTATTTCAACTTAATTTTTTGTAAAAAAATCAGTCGAAAAGTGACCTCAACAAACACTTCAATTTGAGTATGTATTTAACTTGAAATATGTAATAAACTGATTTACAGGCAGA
>CAXBNB010000603.1:0-3292 GCA_963976505.1 uncultured Reichenbachiellaceae bacterium | reverse complement strand
CCCTTTGGAGAAATACAATAATCCATTTTTACATCAGTTGGTTCCACCTCTGAAATTAATTCCACAGGAGGCACCATACTCAACCCAACCTTAACACAATCATTACGGCATTTTGATAAAAAAAGGTCATAGTAGCCCTTTCCATAACCAACTCTATGCCCTGATACATCAAATACCAAAAGTGGAATCAATACCAAATCTATTTGTGATTCCGAAACCTGCACTCCTGATTCAGGCTCTGGAATCCCCCATTTATTTGGACTCACTTTTATTGATTTATCGTAAATAAAATGTTCCATATTATTAGATAATAAATCACTTTTAGAGACAACTACTTGCCCTTTCTCTTGGTTTATATAGTCAACTATTGGCCATGTGTCGATTTCATTTTGCTTTTCTATGGGTAAAAAAACATGGACATATTTATAAGTCCTCAAATCAAACGAATGCCTAAAACTTTCTAAAATCCCTTTACTTATATCTTTTACCTGATCTTGAGTCATCAACTTCCTCTCTTTAAGGAATGTGCTTCTAAGATGTGCTTTTTTTGTGATAGAATTTTTGTTCAAAGAATCCATTGAATTGACTTTGCTGGTTTTCATCATTAAAAATAAAAATATAATGTCTTTATCTGTGACTTTCCCGATCTTGAAGAGTTATTGTTTAAAAAAAGCCCATTCATTGAGTAAAAGGGAAAATATCGACGAAGAAATCTTAAAAGAAGAACATCTGATAGAAGCTTCTAAAAAGGATCTGGGGCAATTCGAGTATTTGTATAATAAATATTATGAGCCGATCTTTAGATATGTGTACCACAGAACGGGTGATGAAGACGAAACTGCAGATATCGTATCGAAAGTATTCGTAAATGCGATGGATGCTATCCCTAATTATGAATGCAGAGGTCTTCCATTTGGTGCGTGGCTTTTTAGAATCGCATCCAATGAGACAAAGAAGTATTTCAGAGGGAATAAAACCATGGTACTCTGCTTAGACGAGCAAAAACTGGCGGAATTATGGAATTGTGGAGAGGTAGAAGATGAATCAGATAAAATTCAAATAATAGCGAAACTAATTGAACATTTGAATGACGAAGAAATTACAATTTTGCAATTGAAATATTTTGAAGATAAAAATTTTAAGGAAATTGCTTTGTTGATGAATAAAAAAGAAAGCGCTGTAAAGATGAAAATGTACAGGGCTTTCAACAAACTCAAAAGCATGTATGAAAAGATTGATACTTAAGGTAAATGACAAAATATGACATTAGAATAAAAAGAAAGTCTCTTTCACAAGGGCAGATTGCCAGACACAAAGATTTCAGGAGTTTAAGAAAATTTAAAGACTCAGGTGACAAATCAAATGGTCTGGTCAGAATTGTATTGATCATTATAGCACTGGTACTATTTGTTGGCATGACAATATTTGGTATTAACAAAATAACGGAAGAAAAACCACTTCAGAACGACTCTGATGGCATGGAAATCTTCGAAGAGTTTAACAATTAAAATAAGGTACTTCCCGGGACATCCTTATTTCCATTTTAGGTATCAAACTGATACCAAATTGTAATCTATTTTTTTAACTAAAATTTATTATCATGGAATTAAGAAAGATGACCAAACTCGATTTGGATCGTAAAAGAGGTATGTTTTTAAACGTAGGTCTAGCCATAAGTCTCGCCCTCGTTCTTACCGCATTTGAATGGAAGTCCGCAGAAAGTCCCCTAGTGGTACTGGAGGATCACGCCGAAGAATTTGACACAATAATGGAAGTACCCATTACAGTAATTCCACCTCCTCCACCACCTCCAGTGCAGCAGCCAGTAATTCAAATAGTTTCTGATGAAGAAATAATTGAAGTGGTCGAGGATATTATTATAGATCAGGAATTTACAGAACTACTAATTATTGAAGACATTGTATTTGATGAACCTGTTGTTGAGAAAGCCGCAGAATATATAGATTTTGCTGAGCACATGCCTATTCCTTTGGTGGGTATCAAAGAGTATTACCGCTTTATCGCTAAGAACATGAAATATCCTAACCAAGCTCGTCGGATGGGCATAGAGGGAAAGGTATTCGTACAGTTTGTCGTGAATAAAGAAGGAGAAGTCATCAACGTGAAAACGTTGAAAGGAATTGGTGGTGGATGTGATGAAGAGGCTGAACGAGTAATATCGTTATCTCCTAAGTGGAAACCAGGTAAACAAGGAGCAAGAAGAGTAAGTGTGAGAATGGTTCTTCCTGTATATTTCAACCTCCAGTAAACAAAAAAGCCTTATCTCAATAATTGAGATAAGGCTTCTATGGAGTTATTTTCAAGGAATTTATCTAATTCCTACGTATTCTAGAACAGTCAATAAAATTTCGGATATTGAAGCAGCAAATTCATTGCCAGCACTTCTACCTACAATATATAAAATGAATAAGAAATATATACCTAAGAGTAAGAGGGCTTTTCCTTTACCCATATATTTTCCAGTAGTATAAACAACTACTGCTATCACCGTCAATAACAACAACAAAAATCGTAGTTCAGCACTTAAGTTAATTAGCTCTTCCGGCATTTCAATGGGCCCATGCAATATGGTAAACAAAAACAATGGAAAACCCAGAGCAAAACAAACATCAAAAATATTACTACCTAAAGCATTTGAAATGGCATCATCGTACTTTCCTCTCTGAGCATCTTTAATAGAGATAATAGTATCAGGAAAACTAGATGCTGCAGAGGCTAACACCAATGCCACAAACATCAATGGAATATTTAATCCATGAAATTCTCCAAGAAATGGTACTTGGTAAACATCTGCTCCCATCCATTCACAAGCAATAACCAATAAATAGCATACCAAAGCAATTGATACTGTCGCAAATAGCAAAAGCGCCCATGCCCTCATATCCGACATCTTATTCGCTCCGATAAAGACTCTTTCTAAGTCAAACGTTATCACACCTTTTAGAAAAGATCCATTTGCTTCTCCTATTTCCTCCTCCTCTTCTTCTTCTTCAACTATTTCTCCATTTTGCTCAGCTGCCAGAACCGCCTTTTTTTGTGACATATTCATAGAAATAAACATATATGAAATATACACTACATACACCAGCATAAGTATAAGGCCATGCCACCAATCCAAACTTGAACCACTAATCAAGACAAGAAATATAGTTTCTGTCAATATCAAAGCAATTCCATCTCGCATCAACACCTTTTTGGAAACTTCAATTCTTTTTGTAAGACCCATGCCAATTACGGCTAGTATGGAGACTGCAGGAATGACCATGCCATT
>CAXBNB010000602.1:0-3297 GCA_963976505.1 uncultured Reichenbachiellaceae bacterium | reverse complement strand
CGTGCCAGCTATTGCTTGGTGGCCAGGTAAAATTCCTGCCCTTTCTGTCAGTGATGAGACCGCCATGACTTTTGATTTGTTTCCTACTGTGATGGATCTATTGGATGTGCCTGTCCCGAGAGCAGGGAGTGAAAATGCTTTGGATGGAAAGAGTATTTGGCCTCTTTTGACAAAAAAGGATCATTTAACGGACCGAACCCTTTATTGGAAAATAGAAGATTTAAAGGCTGTACGCGAAGGAAAGTGGAAGTTGATAGTGAATGAAAATAATTCATCGGAATTGTACAACCTCGACAATGATATAGGAGAGCAAATTGATTTGTCGTCTAAAAATCCCGATGTGGTCAGTGCGCTCACAACTAAATTAATGGCTTGGGAGGCAGATGTAGATACCAAATAAAATAGATTTCTTGTTTTACCTGAAACAGCAACAGGAGGTTTTTCAACCTCTATTTTTCATTTTATTCTTTTCAAACCATGTATAAAAAAACATGTTCATTACTTACCAGACATTATATTCTGCTTGCTGCAGTTTTATTTTCTATAAACTCTTGCCAAAAGACCAGTCAGAAAGACAAAAACACTACCCATGTTAAAGTCTTTTACGAAAAGGATAAATATGGCGGATGGCCAGCCAACTGGGGGATATGGTCATGGAACAATGAAATATTGGTTGGGTTCACAAAAGCAAATCATAAAGAAAGAAAGAGCCACACCTTTGATCGGGAAACATCCAAAAACATGTTTGCCAGGAGCAAGGATGGAGGCCAAACTTGGTCTGTTGAAGACGGCTATGAGCATGGCATCACCGAGCAAACAGTGGAGCACCAGATTGGAGAACTGTCAAAGCCCGCTTCTGCCTTAGAGGAAAGTATTGATTTCTCAAATCCCAACTTTGCTTTTACTTTTCGTATGGTGGACATGTATGAAGGCTCCACTTCATTCTATTACTCCTATAACCGTGGCGAGACATGGAAGGGAGCGCATCAGCTGAATATTGATTTTGGATCAAAAAAGCCTGCAGGCATAGTTTCAAGGACGGACTATATTATTGATGGCAAGCATTCAATGACAGCATTTTTGACAGTAGGTTTTATTGAAAGAGATACCAATTGGAGAGAAGTAGCTTGCGTGAGGACGCTTGATGGAGGCTTAACTTGGAAACTAGTATCCTGGATTGGACCTGAAAAAATCAATTCTATCATGCCATCTTCTATCCGATTGGATGAATCCAACATCTTAACGATGATCCGAAGAACAAAACCACCAGAGATGGTTGCATTTGCTTCTGAAGACAATGGCAGTCAATGGAAGCAACTCAATAATCCTGTGAAAATGGACTCAAGTGGAAATCCACCTGCACTGTTGAAACTCAAGGGTGGACGGCTTTGTCTGGTTTATGGCATTCGGGAAAGTGAAACCATGAAAGATGGAATAGGCATGTATGTCGTTTATAGTTCAGACAATGGGCAGTCCTGGACAACCCCCAAGCTTCTAAGGGGCAAAGACGGAGCAGTTTGGGACATTGGGTACCCACGTTCTATCGAGCTTCCAAATGGAAATGTTGTAGCCATCTACTATTACAACAATGCCGATGCTGGTGATAAGAATAGATACATTGCTGCTACTATTTTCAATCCCAAAAACGATTAAGAAACAGAAAGAAATTTTATCTGCTAACTCTTATCACTAATTTTTTCACGACTTTGCCAAGTAAACCCTGTGATTGCCTTTTCATTTGGTTTGAAGATGCTCACTATGAGTGCCAGTACTATACTGGAAGAAAGACCAATCAAACCAAAGAGTAGAAAGGAAAGGTCTGTATAATTTTTTGTCAATAGTAAAATTACCAAACTCCCTAAGGTGCCTATCAATGCCGCAGCACCTGATATCCTTGGAAAGAATATCCCCATTATAAACAGGGCACCTAGTCCACCAGTCAAGAGTCCTACAAAAGTGTTGAACTGATCCCATAATGAGGCGATGTTCCAGGTGGCCAATACCAGAGCCATTCCGATACCCAGTACTCCGACTATGATACCCGACCAGCGTGCAACACGCATTTTACTGGCGTTAGTGGTATTTTTCGCTATTGATTTATAAAAATCAGAGGTAACTACTGCTGCTACAGAGTTGATGTTGGAGGAAAGAGTGGACATTGCTGCTGCAAAAATGGCCGCAATCAATAGCCCTGCTACTCCCGTTGGCATTTGCCCTACAATAAACTGAGGAAATACCGAATCGATATTGGGATTTGTGACTGACAGGTGATCCGGGTTTGACGTGTAGTAGGCATACAGTGCAGTTCCTAAAAGAAAGAAAATAAGGGTTACTGGAATACTCAAAATCCCATTGAGCCAGATGCTTCTGGACGTGGCTTTCTCATCACGGGTAGTCATGTATCGTTGCACGATACTCTGGTCGCTGGTAAAAGTAATGAGGGAATTGGCCAATCCTCCAATTATCACTACCCAGAATACGGGCTGTGAAAAATCGAAACGGAAATCAAAAGTATGAAATTTCTGCTGTTGCACAGAGATGTCAATAAAACTACCCAATCCCCCTTCTACACCAGTGAGCATAAAAACAAGGGCTACAAATGCACCTGACAGTAGTATAAAACATTGAACGACATCTCCCCACACCACTGCTTCAATACCGCCACTGGTGCAGTAAATAATGGTAACTACACCCATGATGATAATGGCCCAATAAACACTGAAACCTGCCACTGCATTCAATGCAAGAGCGGGAAGAAAAAGTACAATGGCGATGCGACTCACCATGAAAAATACAAATAAAGATGATGCCAACCAACGAACAGATCGGTTGAACCGAATGTTCAGGTACTCATAGGCTGTGTCAAAATTGAACCTGCGGAAAAATGGCAGGTAATATCGAATGACTACAGGCGCAATAAGTACGATGGTCATATTGTAAACAAACATCCTCCAGTCGGTAGCGTAAGATTTTGCTGGAATGGAAATAAATGTAATCGCACTGAGTGAGGTGCCTAAAATACTGATCCCGGCAGCCCACCATGGAATGCGACCTCCAGCTTTGAAAAAGTCATCGGTATCTCCCTCTTTTTTCATGAAAAAAAAGCCAAGAAAAAGCATTCCCCCAAAATAAAGGCCAAGCACGAGGTAATTGAGCCATCCAAAGACGGGCTTGACAGAAAAATTGAGTTGAACTATGTATGGGTTGCGAACAGCGGGACGAATTTCGCCTGCCGCTACTATGATCGAATTGTTCCAGTTAACAGCCGGAGCAACTGCTATCGGCGTGCCTTGCCAC
>CAXBNB010000601.1:0-3314 GCA_963976505.1 uncultured Reichenbachiellaceae bacterium | reverse complement strand
TGACTCAAAAGGTTAATCAACTTCACTGTTGAATAAAATATTTAAAAGGCTGCCGATGGCAGCCTTTTTTATTTTACAATAATCCCTACAGATTCCATTTCCAGTATTGATTGCTCATAATCTGTTGGCTTCAGATTGACCGCTCTGGTTCCTTGCTTCAGCACTTCAACACCATATCCTAATTCGGCGGCATCCATGGCTGTGAATTTTACACAGTAGTCAGCAGCCAATCCAACGATAGTTACTGACCCTACTTGAGACTGCAAATAATCATGCAATCCTGTTGATTGCAACTTTCCATTATCAAAAAAACCACTGTAACTGTCAATGGTCGGATCGGTTCCTTTGACAAACACTTTTTGAACCATATCCACCTCTAGCTGTTCTGAAAATTTTGCGCCAAAAGAATTTTGCACACAATGAGCCGGCCATAGCATCTGCTGAAGTCCATTTAATACAATTAACTCTCCTGGTATTTTTTCCTGATGATTCGCGGCAAAACTGCCATGGTTGGCTGGATGCCAATCCTGAGTTGCCACCACCAAATCGTATTGTTCTTTAATGCAAAAAGACTCTCTTCTAAACCAACAGGATATTTGTGTGGAAACTCAAACCGCTTTACACTGCCATCCATGTTCCCCATTTGCTCAGCGGCATAACTTTTTATTTCCATGATTTCCGGTGAATTATAAACTTTAGCTCCTTTCTTAAAAATTGGAATCAAAAGATCAGTACCCTGTTCCTTACCAAGATTAAATGACTTTCTCTTCGTGGCATCAGACGGGTCAATCATTTTATAGTCGTTTTTAGCAGGTAGGCTTTCGTCATAAATCATATCTCCTATAAACTTACCGTTTCTGGAAAATCTCTTTACTTGCTGAATTCCTGGGTTATTGATTTTTATCGCTTGTTCAGAAAGTTTTATCTTATGATCCCACTCATTAGCACTATTCTTAATTGCAGATAGCTTATAGACTGCACCAAGTGCAGGTTGATCAAAGGCTGTAACCAACTTTGTTCCTACACCCCAAATGTCAATCTTTGCTTCCTGATTTTTCAAACTGGCGATGAGGTGTTCATCCAGATCATTACTGGCTACAATTTTTGTTTCTGTAAAGCCAGCCTCATCAAGCATTTGTCGAGCTATTGTGCTGAAATATGCCAAATCTCCTGAGTCAAGCCTAATACCATAAAACACTTCCCCCCTTTGCTTAATCTCTTCACCAACTTCTATTGCTGTCTTTATACCTTCTATGGTGTCATAGGTATCAACCAAAAGAACAACATTATTGGGCATAACTTTAGCATAGGTTGCAAAGGCTTCTTTTTCCTCCTCGAATGACATTACCCAACTGTGGGCATGGGTGCCACTTACTGGAATATCAAAAAGCTTACCAGCTAATACATTGGAAGTAGAATCACACCCACCAATATATGCCGCTCTACTTGCCGCTAAGGCTCCATCTATACCTTGAGCCCTTCGCAATCCAAATTCAAGCACAGGATCGTCTTTAGCAGATGCCTTGATTCTTGATGCTTTTGTTGCGATTAAAGTCTGAAAATTGAGCATATTCAGAAGTGGCGTTTCCAATAACTGACATTGGCAGATCGGACCTCTTACTCTAATCATAGGTTCGTGAGGAAAGACCAGAGTCCCCTCGGGAACTGCATCTATATCGCACTCAAATTTCATGTTTTCTAAAAATGAAATAAACCCTGGCTCAAATAATGGTCGCCCATCATTTCCTTTCATTTCCAACAGATACTGAAGATCCTTTTGCGTAAACTTAAAATTTTCGATATAATCAATCGCATACTCCAAACCACAAGCGACCGTGTAGCCCCCATTAAATGGGTTTTCTCTAAAAAAAAGGTTGAATACAGCTTCTTGATTTGCTTTTCCTGATTTCCAATATCCATACGACATGGTTAACTGATACAAATCCGTAAGTAAAGCCAAAGAACCAGAATATAAATCTGAGAGTAGTTTCATAAGACGCTAATTTCTTCTCTAATTTAACCAAATGAAGTCAATGTGGTAAGGATATGAAACTAAAATCTATGGATCAGAAATAGCCATCTATCAATTTGATACTTCTTCTTTGTGTGAATTTCTACTCTTGTACCATACATTAAGTACGACACCAGACAGCACCAAGGCCATTCCCAAATAAGTAAAGAGATTGTATTGCTCTCCGAAAATAAAAAAACCGAACCCATGAGAGTAAATGATTCCGGTATAATTCAAGATAGAAACCTTAGCTATAGCCTCTATTTGTAGTGATCGTGTCATGAAATATTGAGCCACTTGTGTGCAAATTCCTATGAGTAGAAGGTAAACCCAGTCCAACCCAACAGGAGTAACCCAATCGAACAGGGAATAGATCAGTGCCAAGGGTAAAGTGACAAGTGGAAAATAAAATATAATTACAAGAGGATGTTCAGTAGTCTTTAATTTTCTCACAAAATTATAAGCAAGTCCAGTAAAAAAGGCAGAACCTATCCCTATCAAAGTATGCTCCAATGAAATCCTGGAATCAAAGCCTTGAACCAATACTATTCCCAGAAAAGAAAGGGCAAAAAACACAAATTGATACCATTTTACTTTTTCTTTCAAAATAAAAACTCCTAAAACTGCTGAGAAAACAGGTGAAAGGTATTGCAATGTAGAAGCAGCAGCAAGTGGAATTTGTTGCAAAAGCATAAAAAAAGAAGATAATGCTACCGCACCAGCCACACCTCTAAATATCAGGATTTTCTTATTGTTTCCCCATACTGAAATGCCTTTTGACATCAAAATCGAACCACTGATGACCAACGATATGATCGATCGAAATAAAATAATCTCTATTGGAGGAATGTTCGGAATGGATTTTACCAGCACTTTCATCAATGTAAAAATGAAAGTAGCAAACAACATGTACTTAACGCCTTTTGTCATATTTGGAGATCAGTGCTTTCAAGCAGCATGAATTAGAGAATCATGCCGTCTTTCATCTCAATTTTTCTATCTGCCATATCTGCCAATTCTTCATTGTGGGTCACAATTACAAATGTTTGCCCGAGGCTCTTAGATTAAAAAACAGGCTGTGCAATTCTTTGGCATTCACTGAATCAAGATTACCACTGGGCTCATCGGCAAAAACAATGGACGGATCATTAATGAGCGCCCGAGCAACAGCTGCTCTTTGCTGCTCACCCCCGGAAAGTTGAGAGGGCTTATGGTCTTTACGATTAGTGATATTGAGCAATTCCATTAGTTTTTCTGCACGCCCTTTTAGAGCTCCATTATTCTCTCCACGAATAAACGCAGG
>CAXBNB010000600.1:0-3323 GCA_963976505.1 uncultured Reichenbachiellaceae bacterium | reverse complement strand
ATGCAGCTCAGCCAAAATTTTATGTCGGGAGTACAAGCATGCTATCGTGGATCAAGATTGTACGATACTGACAAGTCCAAAGCGGTAGTGAAAAAATGGGTTGACTTTTACAAAAAGCATAGAGAAATTCTTGACTCAGATATTATCCACTTACGCCGACCCGATGGTTGGGATTATGATGCCATCATGCATGTAAATCCCAGAGCTGAAGAAAAAGGATTGCTTGTTGTACACAATCCATTGGATGAGGAAATTATTCGCAATCTATCTGTAACCCTTTACTACACAGGATTGACAGATGTAGCAAAAATCAGTGAGCAAGGGAATCCATCAGTAAACTATAATCTTGACAGGCAATACAATGTGAGCATCCCTGTGACAATTCCGGCTAAAAGTCATTCTTACTTTGTAATTAAATAGTATTCTAATCAAGTTCGGTTTCGTCAATGATTATCCAAATATGTTTGTATTCTTTTTCATTCACTTTGTGAACGAAATAGCGAAAGCATATTTTCGTTTTAATTCTGATCATTGTAGTTTTACGCTGAATGTATAAATTAAGAATGATTTGAGTAAGAACAAGTGTATTTTTTTGGATCGAGATGGTGTGCTCAATAAAGATTTTGTTGATTATGCCTATAGTTTAGACAAGTTTTTCATCATTGAAGGAGTAGCTGAGGCTTTGGATTTGCTTAAACAACAGGGGTATTTACTCGTGGTAATCACCAACCAGTCAGGAATAGCCAAAAGCATATACACCCGTGAAGACATGCAATTGTGTCACGATCATTTACAGGAAAAAACGGGTCATTTGATCGATCATATATATTACAGCCCCTGTCATCCAAATTTTTCAGAGTCATTGACCCGCAAACCCGGCACATTGATGTTTGAAAAAGCGATTGCCAAATTTGATGTGGATGTAACACAATCATGGATGGTTGGGGATAAACTGAGAGACATGCAGCCTGCCATTAAGATGGGCATCAAGACGATTCAAGTAGATGGACATGATGACAACATAGCTGATCACGTGGCGGAGGATTTACTAAGCGCGACACGGTATATTCTAACTCAAAATGAGTAGGATTGAAGTTAACCCGATAAGTCCCATGAGTAAATAAATTTTGTAGGAATCATTCAAAAAATGAATTAATTTACATTATGGACATTCAAGCAGAAAAATTAAATCTAATTAAATGGCTTGCTGAGATTAATGATTTAGAGGTAATCAAACAATTTAAGACCCTTCAAAAATCCAGTCTGGAGAAGGGTGCGATCATACTTACTGATGCCGAAAAATCAGCTATAGACCAAGGTTTAAAATCCATTGAAGAAGATAGAGTTCAATCCCATGAAAGGGTAGTAGAAATTACCAAGTCAAAATATCCAACCCTGTTCAAATAATAGCATGCAAATTATTTGGTCCGTTGATGCTGTAGAAGATTATCATCAAAACATTGAATATCTTTTATCCATTTAGTCAGAAAAATCAGCAGTAGACTTTATTGAAGAGGTGGAATCATTGTTAGATCTCTTACAAAAGTGGCCGAAATTATTTCCATTGAGCGAATATAAATTCATTAGGCGTGCAGTGGTAAGAAAGCAGGTTACTCTTTTCTATACAGTAAAAAAAGACTCTGTCTATTTAGTGAGATTTTGGAATACTCACCAGAATCCAGAAGCATTTACACTATAATCTCCTTATTTATAGGACTAGTATGGATCAAATGACGTTTGACTTCAGAGTGTGAAAACTCCAAAACACCTTCTCTAAAGACATAATTATTGACCTCTGATTGATGCATTCACAAAATTGTTTCTATCTTGGTAACTTATAAATTGACTTACCTTGAGTACGGTACTACAAACAAATAATCTCACGAAACAATACGGAAGCTTAACTGCTCTTCATCCTCTTGATCTTTCGATTGAAGAAGGTCAGGTCTTTGGCTTACTCGGACCAAATGGTAGTGGGAAAACGACCACCTTAGGCATGATCCTAGGCGTAACCAATCCAACTTCAGGTTCTTTCAGCTGGTATGGTGAAATTCCAAGTCCTGCAGCACGAAAGAAAGTTGGGGCTATATTGGAAAAACCTTGCTTTTACCCCTATTTATCTGCCAAAAAAAACCTGCAGATCGTAGCTAAAATCAAAGGAGTAACCGAAGACAGAATAGGCGAAGTACTTCAGGAAGTAGGTCTATATGACCGAATGAACGACAATTTTGAAACTTACTCCCTTGGTATGAAACAACGTCTGGCAATTGCTTCGGCACTATTGGCAAATCCACCAGTGCTCATACTAGACGAACCCACCAATGGACTAGACCCACAAGGAATAGTTGAGATCAGAGAAATAATACAAAGGATTGCTGCTTCTGGAAAAACCATTATTCTGGCAAGCCACCTACTAGATGAAGTGCAGAAAGTATGTACACATTTTGCTGTCCTGAATAAAGGCAAAAAGTTATTTCAAGGCAGTGTGACAGATGCTATATCCGGACAAACGATAATAGAAATAGGTGCGTCTGACATGAATACCCTCAAAGCTGCTTTAGAAAAACTTGGTGGAGTAAAAAACATGGTGTTAAATGGATCACATTTCCGTCTGGAAGTAGAGCCAGAAGTAACTATAGAATATATCAGTAAAACTTTGATGGAACAGGGTATTACGCCAACTCATTTGAACAAGAATGAAGGCTCTCTGGAACAAGAATTCATGAAAATACTCAACCAGCATGCTTAGGTTATTTCAGATAGAATGGATCAAGGTTAAATCCAATAGGTCTTTTTGGGCGTTGCTTCTCTTGTATATATTAGGAGTTTATGTGTTGTGCTCTATAGGCACTGGTCTAATGAATATGACTAGCAGCGTGAATGGCGAACCGGCAATGGATTTGTCAACCATGAATATGTACAATTTCCCGAAAGCATGGCACAACCTTACTTATATTGCTTCCTTCCTGAAAATATTTCTGGGTATCACAATGATCGTTGGCATATCAAATGAAGTGCAACACAAAACGATGCGTCAAAACATCATTGACGGAATGAGCAAAGTTGAATTCATTATCTCAAAAGTAATTACAGCGTTTTTCATTGCCCTTATCTCTACAATATTCATTGTTGTGCTAGGGCTTTATTTTGGAAACACCTATGCCGACAACATGGCTTGGGAACTAGTGAGTCAAAGGCTCGATTTTGTAGGCGCTTTTTTCTTACAAACTTTCACTTTCCTGATTTTTTCACTCTTCTTAGGATTACTTGTTAAATCCTCAGGACTTGCTATCGTGTTCACCATCGCCTATAGCCTTTTAATA
>CAXBNB010000599.1:0-3327 GCA_963976505.1 uncultured Reichenbachiellaceae bacterium | reverse complement strand
TAAGTTACCAAATTTTTCTATTTTACCCGATAGCCATGGGAAGCATCAGGTTACGGTAAACGCTCCTTTGTACACACTTCTAGCTGAGGAGAAATGTCTGGAGGCTGGTGTAAACATTCGTTATTACGAGACACCAACTAAAATTGAATTTAAGAATGGAAAATGGGAAGTGGAAACTGTTGGAAAGGGAACCAAAACCCAAATTACCTGCAATCAGGTGATTGACTGTACTGGCAATGCTTTGATTGCCTCAATGGCTGGTTTTGATGTGCTGAGGGAGGCAGATACCCAGCCAGGATCACTTGTTTATCGAATCGGAGGGTATGATTATGATTCGCTTGACCTCACAAAAATCCCGAAACAATACCATAGGTACCTAAGACAAAATATGCTTGAAAATAAAACAAGAACAAGTCGGGAACATACTTTCGTACCCTATGGATATGTTTATGTACCGGGTGCAGATTCTACAACATCAGAATTACATACCGTAGCAAATCACCAAGGTAGGGCGACTTTGTTAAAGTTAGTACGTGAATTAAGAGCGTTTCCAGGATGTGAAAATGTCAGAATACTTGATTTAAAAACAGAGACTGCCGTCAGGGAAACCTATCGAATTGATGGAGTGTACAAAATGACACGCGAGGATTACGTGGATGGCAAAGTCTATGAAGATTCTATTTCGCATTCATTCTATCCTATCGACCTTCATCGAGAGGGAAAATCCATCTATCAGGAGTTTTTGAAACCGGATATAGTAGCGAGTATTCCATTAAGGGCACTAATACCTAAAAACAGCAAAAACTTTTTAGTGGCTGGACGTTGTGTCAGCAGCGACAGGTTGGCCAATTCAGCATTGCGGGTTCAGGCATCCTGCATGGGAATGGGTCAGGCAGCAGCTGTAGCAGCGGTATTAGCCAGTAAAAATGGAACTACACCTGCTGAAGTGCCGATTGAGGAGATCAAACAAATGCTCAAAGAACATGGAGCAATTGTTCCTACTCAGGCTTAAACATTATTGAAATTGCTTAAAGTCAATCATTTTTTTATTTCAGGAGGTCTCATTTTGGCGCTGGTCATTTTGAGTGCTTTTTTGAAAGAAAAAAAGTTGAAATTCACACAACAGCCTACAATCAGTTGGGAGAGCAATTCGCAACAGGTTGTCACGGCCTATCATGATACATTAAACAATGACTCACTTTATTTGGTCAGTACAATAGAAGGGATACCGCTTCATTATTTCAAAAAAATCATCACAGAGGTTTGTTTTGATAATGAATGCCGGCTATTGGATATTACCGTTTTTTGGAATATTACAGGGCGGTATCTAGGCTTTGAATTAGTCGGTGACGAATTTTTGAGTAAACATGATCATGAGCCTTTTGTCACAAGTGAATATCAACGATTGAATGAATTATTGGCTGACCCAACCTTACCATTGGGTGACATTTCTTTTGAAAAACTAATACAAGTACCAGAAAACGAAGAGGATTTGGTAGATGGGGTATCGGGTGCCACATCGGTAGAAGTTTCAAAGATTGTAGTCAAAGGAGCTGCCTATACTACTTATACTTTATGGAACATTGTTTATGGTTCTACCAAGAGTTTGATTGAGCAGCTCACTGAAAAACAGTTGACTCCTGATTTGATTGACTTAATTTTAAAAAGTCCGGATATAAGTGATAAAGTATGGGCTTTGCATAGAATAGATCAATCCACTGCTTTAAACCAAAAACTTACAGCATCACTATTAGGCATTATTTCAGAGAGTGATTTTTTTCTGTCCTATTCAGCGCTCAATGCAATTAAAGCAACTCATCTCAATTCTGATTCTTTACAGACTGCACTGTTTTCAATATACTCCGGAGCGGAGCACAGTATCAAAGATATGATAGTTGAGAAGCTTATGGAAGCTCCTTTTTTGAACCCTGAGGTTGTAAATGCATCAAGAAAACTGTTGATTAATTTGAATGGACAACAATTAAAAAACTTCTTAAAATTATATACAAACTTCCAAGTAAATGATTTGCAAACGTGTTTGAGCATCTCAGAGATTTTGCAAAATGATAATAAATACATTGCTCAGCAAGCGTATGGTTTTTTGCTTGCACACGGTATTTCAGATCCAGTAATACAAAATAGAATCAAACTTTACGAGCGATCTAAATAAATGGATTTGTTTAGGTGGTAACCTGTAGATACTAAATATTAACTTATTCGGCTTTATTTTTGCTATGCGATAGTAAATTATTAAACCTAAATTCACTGCAATCTCTTCTACCTCAATGCAAACCAAACTTTTTTTTCTATTATTGACTCTAGGTCTTAGTTTCAATGCCCTTGCTCAAAAGTCTCAAACTCCAATTATGGTGCAAGGCAAAGTGGTAGATAAATCTACTAGCAATCCACTTGATTATGCAACCGTTGCAATTGTGAATAAAGAAGACAAGAGTGTTTTAGCAGGGGGAATTACGGATTCTGATGGAGCATTTTCTGTGAAAAGTCCACATGACAACATTTATATAGAAGTCTCTTTTTTAGGCTACAACACAGTAGTAATTAGCGATTTTGAAATTACAGGATCGACAATAAACCTGGATATGATTGAGGTTCAGCCTGATCAGGAGATGTTGACCGAAGTAACCGTTACCGCTGAAAAATCTAAAACGACATTCGAATTAGACAAACGAGTATTTAATGTTGGTAAAGACCTGACCAGCGCTGGTGGCAATGCCCTTGATGTGCTCAACAATGTACCCTCTGTAGATGTGAATATCGAAGGGCAAATCAGCCTGAGGGGAAACACCAATGTGCAGATTTTAATCAACGGAAAACCTTCTGTAATGGCCAGTGCCAATACCATTGGTACCATTGCTGCAGATATGATAGAGAAGGTGGAGGTAATTACCAATCCATCTGCTAAGTACGATGCAGAAGGCACCACTGGAATTATCAATATTGTACTTAAAAAAGAAGACCAGGAAGGATTAAATGGTTCACTCACGTTGAATGTTGGTCATCCTACCAATCGAAGTGTTGGGCTGAGTTTGAACCGACGAACCGAAAAATTCAATCTATTTAGTCAATTAGGTGTAGGCAAACGCTCACTTTTGTCCACTTACAACGGTGAGACTATCGACCGTAGAAAAGCCGATTCCAAATCATTGTTAAACTCGGGTTCTGGTGGAAGAGACGAGCAGTTTTACAATGTGATATTAGGAACCGACTACAACATCAACCCTTTGAATGTAATCACTTTATCAGGACATTTTGCTTATGAAATAGAAGATGAATACTCTGATACCCATTATGACAGTCGTGATGAAA
>CAXBNB010000598.1:0-3336 GCA_963976505.1 uncultured Reichenbachiellaceae bacterium | reverse complement strand
GCATTTGGCTTTTTTTTCAACTAAATAGTTATTGGCCAAAAAATAATATCAACCCTTCTGTTTTTCATTCTTCCAAGAAGTGTAGAATTGTCGTAAACGGGATTGAATTGACCGAAATCTTGCACTTCTACTGCCTGTTCTTTTATATAGTTGGGTGTGATGATTTTCTTAGCCGACCAGCTCCTCAACTCAGACAGGCGTTTGTTAAAGGCCGCTCCACCAATATTATCTGTGTGGCTGTGAATAGTGATGTTGTATTCTTTAATATTAGGAATAGAATCGAGAAATAGAATCAACTCTTGCTCTTGTTGCTGGTCAACATAGTAACTTCCTCCCCCAAAATAAATACTCCTTATGAGTTTTTCACCCTGACTATATCCGTCATAGGTAATAAACAAAAGAATATAGGAGAATGTCAAGATTAATCTAATCACAATCAACTTTTACGAAAATTATGATCGTCAAGTTCTAATAACTTGGTAATCAGATGAAAGGGTGCGTTTTATTTAAACTTTTAGCAACATCGGATCAAAATACTTTCATGATCTTCATAGTGCCACTATCCGAAATGTGGACAAACTTACCTTGATTGTAGTTGTAAAATTTAACGGCTACCACCAAAACAGTACCCACGCCACTTTCAAGTGGTTTGCATTTATTGATGCAGATCTGAGTGGTAATTGGCTGTGTTTGCATTCTGAGAACTGGAAGCATGGTAGTATGAAAAGAGCCAAATTGACCATGTGCGTCAATATTCACAGGAACATAGGCATTCAACTCATTCGAAAAAGTGAAATCCGATAATGAAATTAACCTAGCACTAATTTTAAAATTAGTAGCTTCATCGGGTATGTTCAATTCATTGACCGGAACAAAGGCAGGCACATGCAATATAGCATAGCCATTATGTGACCCTCCCTTTACAAAAACCTTGGTGTTTACTGTTTTGTCAAAAAGGTTTGTCGTATTGAAATCGAATTCTTGGAGGCTGCTATTGGTATCTTTTATACTCAAAGAATTTTCATTAGAGAATGAATTTCTTATTGCTGATGTCAATCGTACAGTATTATAAGATTCAATTAGACTTAGCATTTCAGCATCAAACGAATCTTTAATCGTTTTAGACATAAAACTAGCAACAGCCTGTTTATTCTTTTTTTGTACTTTATGAAACTGAATGATTTTGTTTGACCGAATTGGAGGTCTTGAAACTTCCTTGGTATTCAGCTTAAGCGCGTCAAGAGAAGTATTTGGGTAATTGGTTCTAGCTGGTTCAAATGTGGTTGACATTGGTATGTTAATTTGTGTTTTGACATATTTCAGAAAACCACAATATTCTTATTTCTTTCATAAATTAAAATAATTTTCCTTAGCTGTCATTGAATGATTTTTCTCAATATGTGAATATTAAAAATATAATTGAATTATGCAAGTAGAAACGGTTAATTATCAGTGTTTTATGGAATTTAGTATGAGATTTTATCAAAATACTAAAGCTTGAAAGGTTTTAGTTGAAATAACTTGAGTCTCAATGCATATAAAATTTAAACCTCTCTTCCATACAAACCAATGTAATTAGATGAGTTGTCTTTGATAAATTCCTTATAGGAAAGGCTATTCAACAGGTCTTCGAATTGGGATTCTTCAAAGGCGGCAAAAATCAACAACCCGTCCATGTAGAAAGGGGCTGTTTTTAGTTTGTCGTTCTTTCTCCTTCTGCCAATGAGGTGAGATTTTATTCCAGAGAAATAGGTAAATACATCGTAAGAAGCAGCCAAATCTTTTAGTTTCAATGCGTCAAACCCAATATGGCCATTTTTAAAATGATGGACAAGAAATATAAGTTTGCCTTCATATTTAGAAAAACTGCCTTTTGGCATTCCTCCGTCATCATTCCTCTTCATAAAGCCGAAAGTAAAATCTTTCACAGCCCACACTCTCAACAAGCTCTTGATTTGAAATACCCTGGATTTTATCATTGCCAAAAAACTCTCAGGATTTGGATAATACACAATCAACAACAGTTCTCGTTCATCAACGTCTTGCCCTTCGATGCGCCGGATCAAATGCCCTTTGAAAAAAGGTACTCCTTTGACAGATTTCACGTGTGAGACGGCTATTGAATTGTAAAAATCATACAATGATTTACTTTTCACATCAAACCAATTGATAGCCCATATAGGATCAGACAGACTGTACTCAGGCCCAGTACTGATCACTGATATATTCAGACCTCCTGATACTGGTTCGGTTAATGACGCATGATTCATTATGAATTTTTTATGTTGGTCGCTATTTGGATTAAAGGATAGAAGAAATCACGTTTCTTCAATACCCTATTTTGTCATCTGTATTTTTCTCTCAACAATTCAGCCACAAGAGGCACTCCTGTCCCACCCTTTTCTTCATAAAGGTACATGTTTTTTTGTTGCTGTATATCAGGAATATTAGGATCAATAATAAATTTGGGAATTTCTTCTTTTACATAGTTAATAAGTCCGGCAGCAGGATATACAACCATAGAAGTACCAACTACCATAAACACATCGGCCTGAAGCACATACTCCACTGCCACCTCAATGGTAGGTACCATTTCCCCAAACCAAACAATATGAGGCCTTAGTTGAGATCCTTTTTCGCACTTATCTCCAAGGTTAAGTTCCCAACCATTCATATCATAAACCAAAGAGTCGTCTACGGTACTTCGAGACTTGAACAACTCCCCGTGCAAGTGCAGCACATGAGACGACCCTGCCTTTTCATGAAGATTATCGACATTTTGAGTGATAATGGTTACCTCAAAATCTTTTTCCAGATCGGCCAACGATTTATGACCATCATTAGGTTTTGCAGCTAGTGCTTGCTTTCTTCTTTGGTTATAAAAATCCAACACCAGCTCTTTGTTTTTATTCCAGCCTTCAGGGGAGGCCACTTCCATCACTTCATGCCCTTCCCACAGGCCATTTGAGTCACGAAAAGTACTGATCCCACTTTCTGCACTTATTCCTGCTCCGGTCAAAACAACAAGTTTCTTCATTTTCAACTTTGTTTTTGTTCAAATCAAAGAACCAAAAATTGACTCAGGTAGTTTCTACTCGTCAATATAGCTGAGTGAATGTCTGCCTCAGATCCCTCGTAAGCCTTGTCCTCTACCTCAATACAAACCGGCCCTTTGTAACCGACTGTGGTCAGTGCAGAAAAGAAATCTCTCCACCGTACATCTCCTAAACCAGGAATCTTTGGAGAATGATATTCCAGTGGATGCGCCAATATTCCTACTTTATCCAACTTGTCTTTGTAAACCTTTACATCTTTCAAATGAATATGGTGCAGTTT
>CAXBNB010000597.1:0-3336 GCA_963976505.1 uncultured Reichenbachiellaceae bacterium | reverse complement strand
GGGATTATCTCATCATCAGGTAACGTCCACCATTGAAGATATCAAAGGGTTTATATGGATTGGAACAGAAAATGGACTCAATCGATATGATGGGTATTCATATAAGCCATTTTTTCATGTTGTTAATGATTCCACAACCATTAGCTCCAACCGGATAAAGGCTCTTTTCGAAGATTCGCAAGGCAATTTGTACATTGGCACTTCCAATGGATTAAATGTTTACAATAGACTCAAGGATAATTTCTCAGAAGTGGCTATTGGTAAAGGTCTTTCAAACATTCAAATCCGTGATATAAAGGAAGATGCTCAGGGCAAATTATGGATAGCCACCAGTAACGGAGTGTTTGTTCTCAACAAAAATAAAACGATTCATTATCATTATATCAATAACCCAAATGATAAAGAAACACTTCCAGAAAATAATATTGGTCAAGTTTTGTTGACCAATGATGGCTCCATTTGGGTAGGTGGGCAAAGCTATATTAGCCGTTTGAATCCAGATAAGAAGTCATTCACCCACTTTTCAATCCAAGAAAAATTCAAAATAGACAAAGACCCACCAGTCAATACTTTAATTGAGGATTCCAAAGGCAGAATATGGTTTGGATCCAATCAGACAGGACTTTCTCTATTCAATCAAAATAAACAACAATTTGAATACTACCCTTTAAAAGCTATAAACGAAAATGACGTATTGCTCAATAGAGTCAGAGACATTCAAGAAGATGAAACCGGGAAATTGTGGTTGGCCACATTTGATGGATTAATAATATTTGATCCTGATTCAGGCTTTGAACTAAAAATAACAAACGACCCCAATGATCCATATAGTCTGAACAACAATGGAGTAACTTCTATTTATAAAGATAAGCGTGGCAACTACTGGGTAGGTGTTTTTTTCGGTGGCATCAATTACTTGGATAAAAACTTTAATGTATTCAAACATTATCAGTATACAGGGAACAATAAAGGATTGGCTTACAACGTCATTACTTTTATAGCTGAAGGAAAAGACGGCAGAATTTGGATAGCGACTGACCGTGCGGGACTCAATGTGTTAGACCCTACCACACAAACTTTTGAATATTTCAAACAAGAAACGCCATCATCCAGTGCTGCTTCTAATCACATCATGCAAATTGAAGTGGGCGATAACAACAATCTTTGGTTGGGTACATTGTACGGCGGGCTCTATAATTTTGATCTCTCTTCCAAAGAGTTCACTGAGGTGAATTTCAATAAATTAGAACTCAATGATTTAAGCGTCAACAGAATTAGGAGCGTTAAAAAAGATTCCAAAGGCAATCTTTGGATTGGCACCTCAGCAGGCCTACATTATTATGACATCAAGGCAAATAATACTCTAAAATACACCGCCAACCTCAATGAGATTGATATATCGAATACCATAAACGCCATATTTGAAGACGATCAAAAAAACATTTGGCTGGCATTAAATCAATCCAGCGGGTTAATAAAACTTGGTGATGACGGGTGGGAATTTAAAAAATATGACATCCCATCGGTTCAATGCATTTATCAAGATAACGATTATATATGGCTTGGAACAGCAGCACATGGACTGTACAGACTTGATACCAAAACAGAAACAATCAAAGAATTTTCAAGTGCCAACTTAAAAGACGGCAACATCATTGGCATTCTCTCTGACAATAGAAATAACCTTTGGATCAGCTCATCAAGTGGATTGTATCAATTCAACAAAGCCAATGGGAGCTTCAAGCATTTGCAAAGAGAACATGGACTTCAAAGTGACCATTTTAAGAGAAATGCATACCTAAAATCTTCCAACGGTGATCTGTATTTTGGTAGTCCTTATGGCATGATCACTTTCAATCCTGAAGAACTCACAGATGAAGTTTATGCTCCAACAATTGAACTTACCGACATTACCATTGCCAGTATCAAACGAAACAAAAAAGTATATAAACCTTCCGTAGGCAAAACATCAAAAGAAGGACAACTCAAACTGCCTTACCACCAAAACACACTGTTCATTGATTTTGTAGCCTTAAACTATTCTCAATCAATAAAAACACAATACAGCTACCGTTTAGAGGGTTTCGATGATTGGAATTATATAGGGTCAAATAGGAAGGCAACTTATACCAATCTTGATCCAGGCAAGTATTCTTTTCAAATCAGGGCGACCAACAGTGACGGCATTTGGGCTTCAGAAAGCCAACCAATCATCATTTCAATTTCTCCTCCCCCATGGAAAACTTGGTGGGCATACTTACTCTATACGCTTCTCTTAATAGGAGTTTTTTACCTGATCAAACAAATTATAGCCAACCGACTAGAACTTAAGAATGAACTGAAATTAGAGCATTTCAAAAACGAACAAGAAAAAGAAATGCATGAGTTGAAATATCGTTTTTTCACTAACATTTCTCATGACTTAAGAACACCATTAACTCTAATTTTAGGACCACTCGAAAAGCTAATTCGTTCTCATCATGGTGACAACATCACCAGAAGTTTGTACAATACCGCCTACAAAAATGCAGAGCATCTCCTCCGACTTGTCAATCAATTGATGGATTTCAGAAAGCTGGAAACCAACCACAGTCAACTTAGATGTGCTGATGGAAACATTGTGCTGTTCGTCTATGAGATATTTCTTTCATTCCAAGAGCAGGCAAGGTTCAGAAAAATAGATTACAAATTTACTTGTGAGGAAAAAGACATCAAGGTGATTTTTGACAGAGATAAGGTTGAAAAAGTGTTTTACAACCTACTTTCGAATGCTTTCAAATTCACTCCTGATGGTTGTAACATTGAATTAGAAATAATAATAGAACGAGATGCTACAGAATTTTTCACAGAAGGTCAAGTTAAAATAAAAGTAAAAGATACAGGGATTGGCATTTCAGAAAATGCATTGGATAGGATATTTGATCGGTTTTCTCAAGAGGTAAATTCAAATTACACACAAGAAAGCAGCAGTGGTATTGGACTTGCCATTGCCAAAGGTTTTATTGAATTGCACAAAGGAAAAATATCAGTCGATAGCACTATGGGTAAAGGCTCCAATTTCATAGTACAACTGCCTTTGGGTCATGCTCATTTAAATGAAAATGATATGCTAAAAGACTTTCAAGACAGTGAATCTGAAAGTCATTACAACAAAATGACGTTGGAAAGTACGCCCTCCAATATTATTGTAACAGAACAGAATAAAGATTCCAAACAGTTGGAAAAGCAACCGCTCATTCTACTCGTAGAAGACAACCTCGATGTACAAATGTATATCGCAGGAATATTCAATTCCAACTATAGAATAGTAACAGCAAACAATGGTGAAGAGGGCTT
>CAXBNB010000596.1:0-3345 GCA_963976505.1 uncultured Reichenbachiellaceae bacterium | reverse complement strand
ATAATGTCTTGGGCAACAGCCTGCACAGAGTTATCAATAACTGTCACAGTAGCAGGAGCACTGTATTGAGCACCTCCATTTGTCACTGTGGCTGTCAAGGTCACTGAATTTGCTCCTAAATCAGCACAAGAGAAGGTAGTTATATCAAGGCTCCATTCAAATGCAGCACCACACTCTACCACCGTAGCATTATCTATTTCTTCTGGTGTCAAGGTATAATTTCCTGTCGCATCCAATGCCACTGTAATGTCTTGGGTCAGTACCTCTATCGAAGTAGGAACAACAAAATATTCGTAGGCACCCATGTCCAAGGTTGTATTTACACGTGCTTCACCTGCCAAATCATTATTTGGAAGAGTTATCCCTTGTGCTGACCCTGCATCTACTGCTGGTGAAGCGCAAGTAAGAGTAAAGTCGTCATTGGCAGCATCTGTAAACAATGGGTCTTCATTGGTTCCGCTTTGTTGCCCGCCTTCTACTATACTATTGGTAACAGTAGAACCAGAAGAAGTGATTTCAAAAGGAGTTTCACTTCCATTGCCGTAGATTATTGAGTTTTTAATTTTACTATTCCCAGCATTCACCATGGAAATTGCGTTTCCATTAACACCTGTATTATTTGTCATGGTAGTATTTACCATTTCAAATTCTAAGCCTGAAGTATTTCCACCGTTTGCAGTACTTGACCCAAGGTATAAACACGAAGCTGATGTTTCCGAGGTATTATTGTAAAACAAACTATTGGAAATAGAACCTTTTCCATAAAGACCATAGCCATTTGAGGATGAAAAAATCATGGCAGTCAATTCTTTGGAATAATTGTTTCTGATAATACACGATTCAAAATCTACTTCGTATGTCAAGTTTTGCTGTCCACAAGGAGTGAAATAAGCAAATACAGCTACACTGGAGCCTGTGTTTTTTTCTAAAATACAATTTCTAACTGTAGCTGTTAACTCGTGAGGATAAGTATAAGGGTTAACATAAATAGCCCCACCCCTAGTATCATAAAATTGACTGGCCGCTGCTGTTGAACAGCTGTTACTGTTACTGCCATTGGCATTTCCACCAGATATGGTGAACCCATCAATTCCAACATCTTGCGCATTGCCCCTAATAGTAACCACATGGTAAGAATTGTCTTGACGTGTTGATTCAATGTCAGTAATCACGTTGTTGTCATTTCCTAATAAATCACCACTTAGAATCGTGACATTAGCTTTTATATCTCGTTCTGAAAGATCCGTTTCTGTGCCATCAAACCCGCCATACAGCACTACATTATTCGGTATGTTAAAAGTTCCTTTTCGATCCGAAGCATGGGGAGTATAAATGCCTGCTGCGACCCAAATAGGCTTAGTTGCAGAAGAAAGAGGCAAAGCTGTTTGCAAATCAGTATAGGCATCAGCCCAAGAAGAACCGTCATTGGCTCCAGTAGCACTTTTATCTACATAGAGAATACCTTCCAATGTAGTAAATGATCCGCTTGGAGACCAATCTGTTACTGTTGTGCCGCAATTGCTTCTAATATATACATCATAAGCAGTGTTAGCAGTAAGGCCTGTAATGGTGTAATTGTTAGTAGATATTGCAGAGACTATAGTACCATTGGCTATATCACCACCTGCAGCAACAAAGGTCAAATCCCAAGATGAAGACAATGGGTCAGCATACCAAGATGCAGTACCTGAAGTACTTCCTGTGCTTACAACTTCCACAGTCAATGGAGGAGAACATACACTTTCTCTCGCAAGGGTTTGGACTTCATTTGCATTTAGAAGCCGTCCATATAAACGAATATCATCCAATGATTCTAAGTATCTCTCTGTAGAATTTAACCCTCTACTATTACCAAATGTGATATAGCCTTCAGGGGTTAAATCCCATCTTAATCCTACTTGGCTTCCAACAGGTGTGCTCACCGCTTCAGCTTTGTTTAGATTTCCATCTACATAAATTTTATAATCATAATTTACAAAATATTCATAGCGTTGATAAGGCCCGTTGAAGTATGTATACTTATATCCATGAGCTGTAATTGTAATATGATGCCAATTGCCATCAGCAATCACCGCAGTTGATAATATGTCATTGTACCCGGAATAACCAGTGGTACCTGCAGCGGTATTACTCCAGTGGTTGTACAAGTTGTTAGCTGCTAAGTTCACTGTTCCATTTTTTAGAAAAGCATACCAGCCAATTTGAGATGAATTTTCTGCCGAAGTAGATCGAGAACTTTGATCGATTATCACTCGCTTTGCTCCGTCATTAGTGCTGGTTTTCACCCAAAAACTAATAGAGATATCTGTATCTGCAATACCTGTGGTACGCAACATATCGCCATTTAGATTGATTGCATTTGGTTCGGATACGCGATCAGTCTCTACTGTAAGCGTTGAACCTACTTGAGTCAATTGAGTAGTTCCGGTAAGACTTCCTCCGGTAAACTTATACTCACCTTTAAGTTCCGTTGTAGGTATTTGTCCATAAACGATAGTGCTTATAAACAAACTTAAAATTAGTAATGATTTTTTCATGGTATATTGATTGATATAAAACCTATATCAAACATAGACATGAGACTAATCAGATTTTCTGCTTTCGAAAATTCGTGAACTCTTACCGAGAATTCGTTACAAACTATTTAAAGTTCGTTTCTGTCCTAATTCTTTTTCTTTACAATGTCCACAAGGCATTTGACCCATGTCGGATGGATATTTAGACTTTCGACCAAATCCCATGATTCGCCACCTGCCTCAATAAATTGTTCTTTGTAAGTTTCCCCAACTTCAAGGGTAGTTTCAAGGCAGTCGGAAATAAATGCCGGAGAGAACACAAGTACATTCTTAATTCCATCAGCAGCCAATTCATCAATCAGGTGATCGGTATACGGTTTTATCCATGGGGTTTTACCCAACCTTGATTGAAACGACACTGTGTATTTTTCTTGAGGGATATTAAGTCTTTGTGCCAAAAGCTTAGTTGTTTCAAAGCATTGTGCCCTATAGCAATACTTGTTGTGGGCACCATAGTTGTTACAGCATTCGCCCAACTTGCAAGTTTTAATTTCCGCTTTTAGGATTTGTCTTTCGGGTAAACCATGATAGCTAAATACATAATGGTCGTATGCTTTCTCTTTCATAAAAACTGAAGCCCGTTCTTCGATGGTCTTCAAGAATAAATCATGATCGAAAAAGTTGTTTACATAATTCAACTCAGGAATGACTTGCCATTGACCAACGACTCTATTTACCTCCTCTATTACCGAACCGGTACTCGCAGAAGCATACTGTGGAAACAAGGGAATTACCAAGATACTGTTCACTCCTTGTTTTTTCAAACGGT
>CAXBNB010000595.1:0-3350 GCA_963976505.1 uncultured Reichenbachiellaceae bacterium | reverse complement strand
TTGCTCCTCTATTACTTTTTTGTCTTTTAGGGCTTGATCTCTTTGTTGGCTGATCTGGATATTAAGATTATCTCTGATAGTAGCAGATCGGTATGCTATTACGGTAATAACAAGAAAAAGAATAATGCCAAGTGCAGACACTATGATAATTGCTCTTTGTCTTTCAATAACCAACCGATTCAATTCAGCCTGCTGCTTCAGAAGTTTGGTCTCCACCTCTTGCTTTTCGGCTTTATATTCAGCTCTCATTTCCTCTATCTTCCTTGTTGACTCTTCATTGAAAATAGAATCTTTTTTGTAAATATGGTCTTTGTATAAAATTAAGGCTTTTTCATGTTGTCCTTTTTGTTGGTAAATTAAAGACAGGTTCTCAAGTACCTTGCGTTCGTCGTTTTTGAGTTCGTATTTTTTTGCAGCTTCAAGAGCCTCAAGTGCATATTTTTCGGCATTGTCAAGGTCATTTTTTTGCCGGTAGATTTTAGCAATATTGTTAAGGCTAAAAGTCATGGCACCATAATTATTTATTTTTTGAGTGTCTTTGTAGGATAAAAAGAAGAATTCAAGGGCTTTGTCCAAATCTCCCCTAAGCCTGTGTAATTCGGCTATGTCTGCGTTGGAGGTTATTATGCCATTGGTGTCGTTTAAATCTTCTCTAATCTTTCGGGTTTTTAAGAAATAATCTTCTGCTTTATCATATTGTTCGATCCTGCTATATGTTCTTCCGAGGTTTAAATAGCAATAGGCAAGCATTCCCAGGTTATTGAGTTTTGAGGCTGGTTTGATGGCATTCTCGAAATATTCAATAGCACCGACATAGTTGGTTTGGTAGATGTATATGTTGCCTATATTGATGAGAGAGTATCCTTCTTGTTCTAGATTTCCAGCTTCTTCCGATCCTTTCAACGCTTCAACAAAATACTCAAAGGCTTTGGAGTAATTACTTTGATTGCGGTAGCCTATTCCCAGGTAATTGAGACTTTGTATTGTGCCGTCATCATAACCTATTGAAGTCGAGAGTTGGTTGGCAAGATTCGCATAGTGCACGGTGGAGTCACTGTTAGCATTGCGAAACTCCCATGAGATTTGATTGTATAAATCAGCTAATTCCTTGTTTTGAGATGAAGGGATAAGTTGCTTGAGACTATCAGTTTTGGTCTGAGCAGAGCTATTTCCATACAGAGGGGGGAGCGGATTTAAACCTATAGCAACTAAAAATAGAATTAAAATTCGAATCATTTTTTTCAAATATTATTGAAAATTATAATCTTATGTGTTCATAAACAAGTGCAGAAGGTACATATCTTATGCCACATTTATGTGAATAAGACAAAGTGGGCGAAATGCAATTAAAATTCACTTGATGAGTTTGCGAGTTAATTTACAAATTTTTGATTAATCGAGCTGTCCATTGTAAAGTAAGATCGAAACTATATATTTACGGCAAAATATTTCAGAACAGCTATGGATAACAAAACCAGATCAACTCTAAAACTTGTCGCAATCTTAATAGTTCTCCTTATGGTGACCATGGAGCTTGGCTGGATTATAATTCCCTTTCTTATTCCTTATACGTTTTGGCTTTTGATCATTTCTTTCGGCTTATTGTTAATTGCCACGAAGTAAAAAAAGCTGTCTTCCTTTTTGAAAATTCGACTATAGGTTTTCTTATTTTCGTCAAATTCAGTAATGAGATTTGGGCTGCATGTGATTAGGCCTAGTGAAGGATCATGTCCTCAATATTCCTTTTTTATTGAGCAGTATTTTCTAAAAAGTCTCACCATCTTTTTTGAGTTGAGATTGTTCAACACCTCTTGCAATTGTTTTTCTTTTCAGAAATGGTAGTTCCGTGTGCCGATTTCTCAGTCATAATTGGCTTGTTTTTCCATAAAAATGTTGAAAAATAGAATTTTGTGGTAATAAATGTCAGGAAGTGGGGGATAATTCCAAAACTTTCTTAAGTTTGTAGTGGTGGTTTATATTTTTCTAAAACTCTATGGCTTTTTTTACAAGCGAATATGAGTGTAAGTTAGATGCTAAGGGTAGGTTGGTCTTACCTTCAAAAATTAAGGGTAACCTACCTGAAGTATCTGGCAATCAACTCGTTATCATGAAAGGATTTGATCCGAGCCTTGTGGTCTACACCATGCAGGAGTATAAGAAAATACACAGCAAATTCGCTGCGCTTAGTGATTTTGATGCTACCCAAAGAAAATTGAAAAGACAGTTTTTTAAGAATGTTTCAGAAGTTGAATTGGATGGAGCTGGTCGTTTTTTGATTCCGAAAGGATGGATCGAGCATGCAAAACTCGAAAAAGAAGTGATCGTGATAGGTGCTGGCAATACAGTTGAAATATGGAATCCTGATTTGTATATAGAATACCTCATAGAAGATAGTGAAGAGTATTCAGAGATGGCCAAAAAATTCCTTGATGAATAATGAGCTATCACACATCGATAATGCTGGACGAATGCATTGAAGGATTGAATATTAAAGAAAATGGAATTTATGTTGACCTTACTTTCGGTGGTGGTGGACATTCCAAGGCTATTCTTGAAAAACTAAAAGGAGGACACCTCTACGCATTTGATCAGGATGAAGATGCTGGAAAAAATGCTCAGGATTTTGACAGTAGTTCTTTCACATTTATACAATCGAATTTCAGGTATTTAAAAAAGTACCTAAAGTTTTATGGAGTAACCAAGGTCGATGGAATTTTGGCTGACTTGGGAGTTTCGTCTCACCAGATCAACGAAGCAACCCGTGGTTTTTCTACCAGATTTGAAGGGCCGCTTGACATGCGCATGGGACAAGGGATTGATAAAACGGCTGAGCAGGTGCTTAATGAATACTCAGAGAAGGAACTGCACAGGATTCTGGGAATGTATGGAGAAGTGAAGAATGCCAAGACTTTGGCTGCTGAGATAGTAAGACAAAGGATCAATAGTCCATTGAGGACCATAAATGATTTTAAAAATGTGTTGAGTAAGTATGCTTCAAGAGGAAGAGAAAACAAATATTTTGCTCAGGCATTTCAGGCTGTGAGGATAGAAGTGAACGAAGAATTGAGAGTGTTGGAGGAAATGTTGGAGCAGTCAGAAGAAGTATTAAATGAAGGAGGAAGATTGGCAGTGATGTCGTTTCATTCCTTGGAAGATAGAATAGTAAAAAATTATGTAAACAAGGGGAAAGTTCATGGTGACGTTGAGAAAGATCTTTTCGGAAACCTTATTAGACCTTTTCAACCAATTAACAAAAAACCATTAACAGCTAAGGAAGAAGAACTGAAATCAAATA
The DNA here is from genome assembly GCA_963976505.1 of uncultured Reichenbachiellaceae bacterium. Classification (GTDB taxonomy): domain Bacteria; phylum Bacteroidota; class Bacteroidia; order Cytophagales; family Cyclobacteriaceae; genus CAXBNB01. The sequence continues at coordinate 55 of CAXBNB010000595.1, read as the reverse complement.
ACAGGGCACGTAGTGCCAAACTAAGAGTAGCAGAAAAATTATAACGTTATGTCCA
>CAXBNB010000594.1:0-3356 GCA_963976505.1 uncultured Reichenbachiellaceae bacterium | reverse complement strand
AGATCTTGCCACAAGACGCGATCCTACCGTCATTGATGAAATTATCCTCAGGCTTGATGATCCTAACCCTGCCGTCAGGTACTGGTCGATGGTAGGATGTGTGATCCTCAATGAAGAAGCAAGAAAAGTCAAAAACAAAATCAAATCTATGACCAAAGACGAAGAAGTTGCAGTAAGAATAGCTGCAGCCGAAGCGCTTTATAAAATGGGTGAAAAACAGTTGGCAATTGAAACTTTGATTGACTGTGCAAAAAGCGAATACCGCATGGGACGAACCATGGCACTCAATGTATTGGATTTGATGGGCGAAAACGCGCGAGCAGCAATGCCTGTAGTTGAAAAAATAGCTTCAGAGAAATTAAGTGGACTTACCTACGACGTAAGGGCTGCCAAAAGAATAGTTGAAAAGCTTAATTGACATTAGCCTCAAGTGGTAAGATTAATTCGTATTTTACAGCATATCTTACCACAAACAATCTTACTTGAATAAAAATGGAACTACCTAAAAGAGCAGGCGACAAGCCTATTGCAATTGAACTGGAAGAAGGAAAAAACTATGCTTGGTGTACTTGCGGATTATCTGATGGGCAACCATTTTGCAATGGTGCGCACAAACCTACATCCATGAAACCCAATGTTTTCAAAGCAGAAACAAGTGAAACCATGTATTTCTGTACTTGCAAGCAAACAAGCAACCCTCCTTATTGTGACGGGTCGCATTCAGGGTAACCTTACCTCACAATTTCATCTCTCTTCCTGCTAACAACAGGAGAGAGAAGTTTATCACTCAAGTGTCAATAGTCAAATTAAAACCTTGCAGCCATTAGCAACGCCAAATCTTTGAATTTGAGCCCCAGTTTCTTGGACAAGTAATAGTTGGTCAATGATCCTTTATAGGCGTATACTCCCTTCATAAACCATTTGTGTTGGAAAATGATTTCATTGATGCCTCCACATTGAGAAACATCCAGCAAAATAGGTGTGAGAATATTGCTTAGTGCCCTGGTAGCAGTTCTCGGTACACGAGAAGCAATGTTGGGAACGCAATAATGAATAATGTCGTATTTTGTAAATACAGGATTTCTTAGGTTGGTAGGTTCCGAAGTTTCAAAGCAACCTCCCTCATCTATACTAACATCCAAAATCACAGCCCCTTTTTTCATCTGAGAGACCATTTCTTCAGACACTATGTGATGAATCAACCCTTTTTCCGCACGCACTGCACCTATTACCACATCTGCATCTTTCAATGCTTTTTGTAAAGAAGAATGATCAATGGTCGAAGTAAATATCTGACGGTTTAAAAGATGTTTCAACCGTCGTAATTTGTAAATATGTGGATCAAAAACTTTCACATCTGCACCAAATCCCACGGCAGCTCTGGCGGCATATTCAGCCACTGTACCTGCTCCCAATATCACTACTTTAGTAGGCGGCACTCCTGTGATTCCACCTAAAAGCACTCCCATGCCTTTATTGGTAGCACTCAAATACTCAGAAGCAATCGGGATAGCGGTACATCCAGCAATTTCACTCATCGCTCTTACGATAGGCAACCCTCCTACTTTGTCTTCTATGTACTCATACCCTATGGCAGTAATTTTTTTAGCATTGATCAGGTTGATGCGTTCTTTAAATTCATCATTGAGGTGAATGGTAGATATCAGCGTTTTTCCACTTTTTATTTTTTTCAATTCCTCCAGACTAGGAAATTTCACTTTCATGATAATGTCAGAAGAAAAAACTTCTTCTGCATCTGCAGTGATTTTGGCTCCAGCTTCGCTGTATTGATGGTCTGAGAAATTTGCACCTTTTCCTGCACCCGATTGCACTACTATATTATGCCCGTTGGCAGTCAACAACTCTACCGCTTTTGGAGTGAGCGACACCCGGTACTCATGTTCAGAACTTTCCTTTGGTACGCCAATAAATAATTGATGCCTGTCTTTTCTTACTTTCAGTAATACTTCCTGGGGATATAGGCGGGACTCAGATGCCAATGAAGAAATACTACCCTTAAGCTGGTCACTCATGTTCAGTTATGCTAATCTCACGTTCGTTTTCTATCACTAAATTAATACTTATTTTAACGAATCTATCTGGAATCAGCTCAGGTATTTTCTCGGGCCATTCAATAAAACAGATATTTTCAGAATAAAAATATTCATCGCAACCAATGTCAACGGCCTCTATTTGGTCTTCTATTCTATAAAAATCAAAATGAAAAAGCTCATCTCCTTGGTCAGTCTGATAAACATTCAACAATGAAAATGTAGGACTGCTTACATTGTCAACAACCTTCATCTGAGCGCAAATTGATTTGATGAGCGTAGTTTTACCCGCACCCATCTGTCCCTCAAAAAGCCATATATTAAAACCTTGACAAGCTTGAATAACTTTTTGAGCGACAGCATCAATTTCGCCTAAATCCGAATACCTAATTGTCATTTACGAGTTTTTTGGTTGCAAATGTACAACCGGCAAGATCATTTCTTCAAGGGAAATCCCTCCATGTTGGAATGTATCTTTGTAATAATTCACGTAATAATTGTAGTTGTTGGGGTAAGCAAAAAAGTCGTCATTGGTAGCAAATACATACGAACTAGACACATTTACTTTTGGTAAAAACAAACCCTCAGGGTTTCTGGAAACGAATACATTGTCTCCTTTTTTGAAATTAAGGTTTTTTCCTACCTTAAATCTCAAATTGGTATTTGTGTTTTTATCTCCAACAATTTTTACGGGTCTTTTCACTCTGATAGTTCCATGATCTGTAGTAATTACAACATGCACATCCTTTTGAGATAAAATCTTCAAAGCTTCAAACAAAGTAGAATGCATAAACCATGAATTGGTCAGTGAACGGTAGGCACTTTCATCAGGAGCCAACTCCCGAATCATTTTCATATCGGTACGGGCATGAGACAGCATGTCAACAAAGTTATAGACAATGGCATTGAGGTCATTGTTAAACAGGTTATTGAAATTAGTCAACAACTGTTTGCCTTGATTTTTGTGAACTATTTTATGATAAGAAAACTTAATATCAAGGTTGTTCTTTTTGAGTTGACGAGCCAAAAACTCTTCTTCAAAATTATTTTTACCCTCGTCTTCTATTTCACCCACCCATAAATCTGAATGGTACTTTTCCATGTCTGATGGCATCATGCCACTGAAAATGGCATTTCTTGCATAAGCCGTGGTAGTGGGCAATATGGCAAAAGCAGGATTTTTACTTTCTATATTGAAATACTCCCCAATGATCGGCTCCAACAGCTCCCATTGATCAAGTCTCAAGTTGTCTATTACAAAGAAAAAGACAGGCTTTTCTCCTGTCAGCTTTGGAAACACTTCCT
>CAXBNB010000593.1:0-3361 GCA_963976505.1 uncultured Reichenbachiellaceae bacterium | reverse complement strand
TTGCCAACAGCACCTACCACAATGGTTCACAAGAGTATTATAAGTTGCCAGAAAAGAAAAGTGAATGGAGCAAGGCATTTCATTTTATCAAAAAACAACACCCAGAGGAAAAATTCATCAAAGTATCTGATGGGCAGGAAGCACGTATTTCCGGATTCACACCTGATATCGGATCAAAACTTTCCAATGAAAACAATGCCAAACTCATAGAACTTCTGGATCAGGAAATAGATCAGAACCTGATTGGTTATGCGGTTACTGGCACCTCTCACCTCATAGACAAAAGCCATGGGTTGTTGTCCATGAAACTGATAAAGGGCTTGATTGGAGCCATGCTTTTGGTTGGAATAATAGCAGGTTTCTTATTTAGGTCCTGGCGCATGACATTCATCACTTTGCTGCCAAATATTTTTCCAATTTTGGCGATAGCTGCCATCATGGGATATTTCAACATCCCTCTCAAACTCAGTACTTCCATCATATTTGCCATTTCATTTGGAATCGTGGTGGATGACACGATCCATTTTCTATCAAAATTCAGGCACGAAAAGAAAAAAGGATTGTCGAGCATTTATGCCATGAAAAGAACAATATTGACCGCCGGAAAACCAATCATCATTACTACCATTATACTTACTTTCGGATTTATAGTATTTTGCTTTTCCAACTTTGGAGTTACTTACCATATAGGGTTGTTCGTAAGTATTTCCTTCTTGATTGCACTTCTAGCTGATTTATTATTGCTGCCGGTTTTGATTCTTTTGATCTATAAGAAATAGAATTTCTACTGGTGTTTAAGGATGAGCTGCCACCCATACATCCCCGTCCTCAAAAATTTCTTTTTTCCAGATGGGTACTGTTTGCTTTAGGGTGTCGATTATGTATTTACAAGCTTCGAATGCTGCTTGTCTGTGAGGAGACGAAACAGCAATCACTACGGCCTCCTCTCCTATTTCCACCACTCCCACTCTATGCGAAACTGCCACTTTGCTAATTACCCAATTGGCCTTGGCAAAATCCACGATCTTTTGCAACTCTTTGATTGCCATAGACTCATGAGACTCAAACTCCAATTGGAGTACTTTTTTTGAAGCGGTCGAATTTCTTGTAGTTCCAATAAATACATCTATAGCACCAGCTTCAGGACAACTGACCTCTGCGATCAACCTTTGCGTAGCTATCATGGTATCTGTAATCTCAATCATCATAAAACTATTTTAGCCTCCACTCACAGGTGGTATCAATACCACTTCATCTCCAACTACAATCACCTGTTCGTTAGTGGCATATTCATCATTTACAGCTATCAAAAGAGATTTTAGCTGATTGAAATCAGGGAATTTTGAAACAAGAAAATCCATAACATCCTTGACCGTAGATCCTTCTTTGATTTCAACGTGATAGGTCGATCCTCCTATTATGTCTCTGGAAATGCCGTACAAAATGAGTTCTACTTTCAATTGGAGTGTTTTTATAATTTAGGCAACAAAGATAATCTAATTTAAAAGGGTGAAACCAGTGAGGACCATATATTCAACTATTATTGAAACACTTTCACAAATTAGATTATTTTGTCAAATAAAGTGATGAACTTTGCTTCAGAATCAATTACTACTTCTCCGATACAAGTGCTAGCTTCAAGCCAAACAAACCAATATTAAATACTTTCCATCAAAATTTCAATCCATTGAATTGATGGGTATTGATAGGTCTGGTATGCGAAATAAAACCATAATGCCTGAAAACAGAAACTTGTAAAAGAAATTAAATAGAACCAACATGAAGCTGCGCATATTAAACAATTCCATAAGGTTAAGATTGTCCAAAGTGGAAATAGACACCCTAAAATCTGAAAAGAGGATTTCTGGAAAAACATCATTTAATACTTCTGATTTCGTCTATTCGCTGATGATCAATTCCAGTGAGGAAGATATCAGTTCTGGTTTTGAAAATGGACATTTGAAAGTGATCATCTCAAAATCTTTGGGAGAAACATGGATGAATTCTGAGTTGGTAGGCCTTGAAAACAAGGATCAAAGTTCCTTGCGAATAATCGTGGAAAAAGACTTTCAGTGTTTACACAAAAGAGCTGGAGAAGACGAAACCAATAGCTTCCCCAATCCTCTAGCAGAAGTAAGTAACTCATAATTGCTGACATCCGACTAATTTATCCTTTTCTAAAAAAACCGAAGGTAGAATAGAATATGAAAAGATTTTTTCGCAATTCCAAAAATACCCCCGTCCACTAAAAGGGAGAATGAAAGTCCCCATGTTAGGGGATTTAGGCCTGCATGCCGGATCAGGCGGGGGTAAGCTTTTCAATTGTTTTCATTAAGCTAAAATCTTTTCTTAGATACTACTAACTCATAATTGCATAAATTTGTAATAAATGGCAGGAGTTGAAGACATATTGATCGATAAGTGGGGACGTAGGGTGAATTACCTTAGAATAGCCATTACAGATCGGTGCAATCTTCGGTGCTTCTACTGCATGCCTGAAGAAGGCATCAATTACCTTCCTAAAAAGGAATTGCTCACCTACGAAGAGCTACTTAGACTGGCTCGAATCGTTGCTGAATTAGGTGTGAATAAAATAAGGCTTACCGGAGGTGAACCGTTTATTCGGAGAGATGTCATGTCATTTTTAAACAAACTCAATCAAATACCAGGTATTGACTCCATTCACATTACTACGAATGGCGTTTTCACCCATAAATACCTTGATGACCTACAGGGTGTAGGAATCAAGTCAGTCAACCTGAGCATTGATACCTTAGACCCTGTGAAATTCAAACAAATCACGAGGCGAGACGAATTTTACAACGTAGAAAAAACTTTATACGGGCTACTTGAAAGAAATATCCCTACCAAAATAAATATGGTAGTGATGGAAGGTCAAAATATTGATGATATAGTACCTATGGTAGAGTTGGGAAAAACCAAACCAATAGAGGTCAGGTTTATAGAAGAAATGCCATTCAATGGAGATGCTTTACATAGTGTAGCCCTTACTTGGAATCACAAACGAATATTGCAGACCATACAAAACACCTATCCTGAAACCAGAAGCATTGCTCATGATTTCAACTCTACTTCATTGCGGTATCAAATAGATGGATTTCAAGGAAGTTTTGGTATAATTCCTGCCTACTCCCGTACTTTCTGCAATACCTGCAACCGACTCAGAATCACCTCACAAGGCACCATCAAAACCTGTCTCTATGACGATGGCGTGCTTGATTTGAAAGAAAGCTTGAGAAACGGCAGTTCAGACGATTTGATTAAAAATCAACTGAGAACTGTCGTCGGCAACAGAGCCAAAGATGGGTTTGAAGCTGAAAAAGCTAGAAAAATTCTAACC
>CAXBNB010000592.1:0-3362 GCA_963976505.1 uncultured Reichenbachiellaceae bacterium | reverse complement strand
AGCTACAAAGCGTTCCAATACCTCTGTGCTCATCATAGCAAAGGAGATTTCAAAGGCAGTTTTCTATTTTTAAATAATGGTTTGCAAGCTGGTACACCTGCCAACTACAAGACTGTTTTTAGCCAAACAATAGGTGTTCATTTAGAATATGTAAAAGATGCTCTTTCTACCGGTCTGAATCTATACCATCAGTCAGGAGATCATTTAGAAGGATCAAAAATCAATGCGAACCTCCTAGGGCTTGATGCTAATTATAAAACAAGTGAGAAAACTTCGGTCTTCGTGGGTTATGAATTGATGACTGGGAACGATCAGGTAAACCCAGGAAATAAAAACAAAGCATTCACGCCGTTTTATGGTACCAACCACAAATTTAACGGCTATATGGATTACTTCTATGTAGGCAATCACATCAATAACATAGGTCTAAGCGATCTTTACTTTGGAGCCAAAACAGCGATTTCTAAAGTAAGTCTTTATGGTGCATTACACATTTTTGGTAGTTCAGGTAAAATAACGAACAATACGTATCCAAATGGCATGAGTAAGGCATTGGGACAAGAAGTGGATCTTTCTCTGACGTATAAAATCAAAAAAGACGTGACTTTACAATGTGGCTATTCTCAGATGTTTGGTACAGAAACTATGGAAGCGTTAAAAGGAGGCGATAAAAACAATATCAGCAACTGGGCCTGGGCAATGATCACTTTCAAACCGATGTTTTTTCAAAGCAAAATTGAAAATAACAAATAAAGAAAATTTGTCTTTTGAGATCAATTCTGATTTCTTATAAAACTTGGTAGTTTAGCGATTTATTAGGAAATATTGCAGCAGACACCTAAGCAAAATATAGCCAACCTTAAAGACCCAGACACCTTTGAAAGTGTCTTTCGCTCTTATTATGATCAGTTAGCAGCTTTTGCTTATCAATATGTGTCAAATACCGACCTAGCTGAAGAAATAGTACAGGAGATGTTTAGCAATCTGTGGGCAAAGTCTGATGGCATTACAATCAAAACATCCATCAAATCTTATTTGTATGGATCCGTAAGAAATGCTTGCCTCAATCACCTGAAGCACCTCAAGGTACAAAAGCAACATCAGGAATATGAAATGCAAAAAAGTGATTTTCAGGAAGTTGATTTTTTGGAGTTGGATGAATTGCAACAAAAAATAGATGAAGCGTTGGCAAAACTTCCTACAAAATGTAGAGAGGTTTTCGAATTGAGCCGATTCGAAGAAATGAAATACAAAGAAATAGCGGTCGAGCTTAATATTTCTATTAAAACCGTTGAGTCGCAAATGGGACGTGCGTTAAAAGTAATGAGGGACTCACTTGGTAAATACCTGCCCAGTTTCATACTATGGTTGTCATATTATCAAAATAATGGTTAAGGGTAAAAATGAAGTTGACTGTCAAGTTTATATAATGTAAATGAAAGAAGAAAACCAGCATAATATATCAGAAGAACTCATGTTCAGGTACTTTTCGGGAGAAGTAACTCCAGAAGAAATATCTGTTATAGAAAATTGGTCTGCCATTTCTACTGAAAATCAAAAATTACTGGATGACACAGGAATTTTTTATACTGATGTAAAGGCACTGAGTTATTTAAAAAATAATGAGAAAGTATTCAATACAGATGATGCCTGGAAAAAAGTAAAATTTAAGAATAAGATCGAAAAAACTGATGATTCGAAAGTAATTAAACTACCTGTATCCACTCTGAAATATGCCGCTGGTTTGGCAATACTTTTAGCAGGTATTTGGTTCTTTTTTGACCAGAATCAAAAAACAGAAAACATTATTTCTCTAGCAACTGAAAATCAAGTTGTTGAAAAGACTCTACCCGAAGGAAGTAAAATCACATTGAACAAAAACAGTAGCATCTCTTATCCTGAGACTTTCGACAAGAACCAAAGAAACGTCTCCTTGACTGGAGAAGCCTTTTTTGAAGTACAATCCAATCCCAATCAATCATTTGTAATCAGCACGCAAAACACTACAATCAGGGTATTAGGAACTTCTTTTAACGTCAATTCAAAAGACACATCAGACAGCATCATAGTTACAGTAGATTCAGGAAAGGTACTATTTTCGGCCAATGAGCTAGAAGAAGAACTAACTCCGGGATCAATAGGAATATTCATCAAAAGTAAAGGAATGTTGTCTAGCAATAGCGTAACCAATACTTCTACTTATGATTTTTGGCGTACCAAAACCCTTTCTTTTGGAGGTGTAAGCTTGTCGGAAGCAATTGATGCAATAGAAAGGACATATCAGACTTCTATTAAATTATCAGATCCTAACCTGAAAGCTTGTAAAATATCGGTAGTATTTCAAGATGAAACATTGGAAAATGTACTAGACATCATTGCCACAACGCTGAATTTGAAAGTTACGGAAGAAAAAGGGCAATATACATTGACCGGAAATGGGTGTAATTGATTTCATAAAAAGTATTTCCATCTCTTTGTTCCTCTATGGATTATTGTTTTCCATATTAACCCCCGTTTCGAGTAATGCTCAGCAGGTAAAAACTCAAACAATCTCAATCAGCTTTAATGGGTCAAATACCATTGAGGCTTTGGAGCAGATCAGTGCAATTTCTGATTTCAGTCTTTCATACAATCCGGATGTCTTACAAGTACGTCAAAACATCATCAAATCATATTCATCCGCTCCCATCGACGATGTGTTAATTGATCTTTTGGGGAATCAAATCGAACTAAAATACAGAGGCAGTTACATCATCATACAAAAAACTCAACCTACCATTCAAACTAAAAACAAATTCAAAATTGCAGGAGACATTAAAAATGCTGAAACTGGTGAGACGATAAAGGATGCAACAGTCTATGAAGTCAATAAGCTAAACTCCACTTTATCCGATGACCGAGGGAATTTTGAATTGTCGGTATCCTCTAAATCTAATTATGTCACCTTTGCTGTTAGTAGAGTAAATTACAAAGACACCATTATTCAGGTCACAAAAGATTTCAATTTCGATCAAGGATTATTACTTAATCCGATTTCTGATAAAGCGGAAAAGAAGATTACCTTTTTCAGAGATGTAGAGGCCAAGCTCAAAGAGATAGAAACCAAAAAACTAGTACAGTTTTTTACCAGTAAAAAAGAAAGAGAAAACTCTAAAAACATTGGACTCATCGAAGAGAAGTATTTCCAGTTTTCATTGATACCATCTATTGGAACCAATATGCAAATGGGTGGTCAAATTAAAAACAGGTATTCATTCAACTTACTTGCTGGATACTCCTATGGACTTTCCGTTTTTGAACTTGGAGGTCTGTACAATATTGATAGAAAAGAAGTGACTGGACTTCAAATAGCTGGATTTGGA
>CAXBNB010000591.1:0-3363 GCA_963976505.1 uncultured Reichenbachiellaceae bacterium | reverse complement strand
TATCTCAAGAGAAAAATGCAGTATGGATTTAGGTTTCTCATGTTATATCAGTCATACATTGATAAGCTAATAATTGTTACTCCATCAGTTTTAACATAGCTTCAGCATACCTTTTTCCCAACATCCGCTGAGCACCTGAGTTGAAGTGTACTCTATCTCCCTTATCCTCAAAATCAGAAGTTTCAACCACCTCGCAAAATTCATCTGAAAGAGAATACGCAACAATTGATTCATTAATCCTATCACAACCAGTTTGGTTAGCAGCATAAGAACCCAATTTGCCCGTTACTATAGGTAAAGATGTATTTCCTCCAATAGTTCGAAATTTTTTAAAAAGGATTTTTAAATTTTGTTGATAGGCTGCTATCTTGGTTTTACTGAATTTGATCACAAATTGTTAGCATCTGAAGTTTACTATTTTTGATTAATGTTCTTTTATTTAAAACGCCAATACTGAATTTCGAGGCAATGGAACATTATTTTCCTTTCTTCATATTTTCAATTCATCCAATATGTTAATTTCAGTTTTTGAGAGATTTATCGACTCTGTTGGGTCATCTTTAAGGTTATAAAATTCCAAAATCCAATCTGCTAAAAACTGAATTAGTTTATAATCTCCTTCCGTATCGCCCAACAATATGAAAAAAATAATTATTCAAAATGCGCTTAACATTTTGTCCAGTTTTTTGTTGCAGATCTATTACCTGTTAATACACAGAAAATCCAGTCACTCGTTATCAGATAAGAAAATAGTTTTTGATTACAATGTTGATTAGGCTAAAAGGTAGTTTAAATTAAAGCTTGGCTAATAATTTTTCCACCTTTGTTTGACTCAATGGTTTTTCTAAATAATCAATGATGTTATTAAAAGAGTTTGCCCTTTCCATATCAATGGGACGACTCGAAGAGGTAAGTATAGCTATATTGGCACCAAGGCAGACTCCTTTCTGTTGCTTCAGCTCCAAGAAATCAAACCCGTCCATAACTGGCATATTTAAATCCAAAAATATCAAATCTGGACACTTATTTTCCATGTAGGCAATGGCCTGTTCGCCATTTAACACGGTATCAATTTTTTTTACTCCTGATTTTTTCAGCGCAATAGAAGACAGGAAATTAGTAATGTCATCGTCCTCCACCAAAAGAACATTGAGGATATCGTGCTTAGCTTCTATCATGATAAAAATAACTTAAATGTTGTCCCTTCATTCATCTTACTCCTCACATCAATAGTGCCACCATGTGAATGCACAATAGATTGTACCAGATAGAGTCCTACACCCTGACCATCTACATGTGTATGCATTCTTTTGAATAAGCTAAATATTTTGTTTTTACCTTGTTTCTCATCAAACCCAATACCATTGTCAGATACTATAAGTACTGGTTTAGCATTTTCGATATCTGTTTGAATTTCAATAATTGCTCCTCTTTCAGGAGACCTGTACTTTATGGCATTTGTAATTAGGTTCAACAAAATGCTATGGATCTGAATAGAATTATAATTTACTTTTTGAAGTTTGGAGAAATCCGAAACTATTTCTACTCCAGTGGTTTTGATCAATTCCGACACTTCACTCTTCACCTCTGTAAGTACACTTTTGAAACGAACGATTTCCTTCTTTTTACTCAAAGATTTCAAAGCAAATATCTCATTTAAGGCTAGAACTTTGTCTCTGGTTAGATTCACCACACGCCGAACCTTAGTGAAAATGGATTTTCCTCCTCGTTCTATATACGCCCCTTCCTCCAAGATATCAAGTAGACTTTGTAAATTAGTAAGAGGTGCCTTTAGGTCATGAGCCATTACAAAGGAAAGTTCCTCCAGTTCTTTGTTTTTCTGTTCTAGATTGGCATTCAATTTTTTAAGCTGATCCTGAGCATCGGTAAGATTTTCAATCGCAATCATAAAATCAGTAACGTTTGCTGCTGCCACTAACAAACCTTCTCCTACCTTAAATACACGGATTTTTGCAACCAGTGAACCCATCCCAAGATCAGATTGTAATATAGAGTCTTCGACAACAGATGCTTTCCCTGTTCGGAGGGTTTCTTTATAAATCTTATAACGCTCCGTTTTTTCAATACCCGGGCTTAATGTAAGAATATTTTGCCCTACAACCTGCTCTCTTTTGATCTTTAGAGATTCTAAGCAAGTTTTGTTTAAATCAACAACATTCAGTGACTTATCAAAAATCAGAACAGATTCTTCTGCCATGTCAAAAAAACCAGCACGCAAGTCATTATCAATGTTATCTGTAATCATATTCTGAGTTCCATTTCCCTTAATGCCATCACCCCAACTCACAATTAAACACTTTGAAAGCCAATAAAGGGTATTTTATACTGAGTAAAATAATACAAACGAATCAAATAAAAGTGATGAATGAAGATTATTATATTCACCATTTTAGAATATATAGTTGAACTTGTCAAGGATTTCCATTACCAATTAAAAGAGTAAGTAAAAAATGTTCGGTATTCTAAGATCAGACAGTAATTAGTATTGCAATGATTTGTCATGAATTCACCTTTGCCGATTCCCATCCTATAATGGCCGTTTTACGTGTTGTGCCCCACATATAGCCACCAAAAATACCTGTGGACTGTATCACCCGATGGCATGGGATTAAAAATGCAATAGGGTTGCTGCCAATGGCCGTTCCTACTGCTCTTGAAGCAGAGGGCTTTTCTATTTTTTTAGCAATATGACCATAGGTAACCAACTTCCCCATCGGGATTTTCAGCAGTGCTTCCCAAACTTTGAGCTGAAATTCTGTTCCTTTCAAATGTAATTTCAGCTGATCGACCGAATTCCAATCTTGTGAAAATATTTTTAAAGCACTTTGTTGAATTTGGTCTGTCATTTCATTAAAAACTGCATAGGGAAACCGCTGTTTCAATTCTAAAAAAGCCACTTCTTTGTCGTCCAAAAAACTGATTTGGCAAATACCTTTGTGAGTAGAAGCAATCAGAACATTGCCAAAATGGCTTTCAGAATAGCTGTAGTTAATGGTTAGATTTCCGTCCTTATTTTTATACTCTCCTGGAGTCATCCCCTCAATGTTCACAAACAAATCATGCAACCTGCCTGTCCCCGACAGTCCGGTTTCATAGGCAGCATCGAATAGACTGGTTTGCTTATTGCCAAGTAGCCGCTTGGCATGTTGGACACTGATGTATTGGAGGAATTTTTTAGGGCTCACCCCAGCCCAATCGGTGAACAACCGCTGAAAATGAAAAGGACTTAAATGAACAGATTCCGCAATGTCTTCAAGCGAAGGTTGCTCTGTGTGGTTTGACCTTATGAAGTTGATGGCTTCAGCAATCCGGTGATAGTTGAGGGTTTCCTGTGTATTCATA
>CAXBNB010000590.1:0-3366 GCA_963976505.1 uncultured Reichenbachiellaceae bacterium | reverse complement strand
CTCGCAAAGTAGGATGACGGTTCTTTCAAAGTTGGGATCGGGTAGAAAGGGCTCGGAAATGAGTAAGTCTCCTCGTTCTGCTTTGAATTCGTTTTTTGGTAAAAAGTAATCCATTTTTCACTGTTTTTAATGCAATGCCGGAGTTATCGGCATTTTTGAAATGATCTCTCCTTCCAATTCATTTAACTCTACTAATCTATCATATACTTCTTTTTCTTCGAAATAATTCAAAGCCATTTGCACAAATATTTCACCATGTTTGGCTTCTGAAGCCCAAAGATCGTGGTAGAACTTTTTCAATTCCACATCTTCCATGTTTTCATAAACAAGCTTGAATCTTTCGGCTCCTCTATTTTCTACCACAGAAGCAAGAAGCAGCCTGTCCATAAAGCGCTCCAATCTACCACTTCTACATTTCTGAACGAGTTGTGCCACATAATGGTCTTTACCAATCTCATGTGGGAGAATGAGGCCTCTTTTCTCCATGATCTGATATACTGACCGAAAATGCTCCAATTCTTCTACAGCAGTATCTATGAGTAAAGGTATTATTTCTACCCTGTCCGGAAATTTTGCTACAAAGCTCATAGCCATGGCAGACGCTTTGCGTTCACAATTGGCATGGTCTTTCAAAAAAGCATCAAAATCTGACATTACTGCATTGATCCATGCAGGTGAGCTTTCATAACATAGTGGTACTCGTAATTGCATTTAGTTTGTTTTGATTGGTAACAATTGAAAAAAAATAATCCCCTGTTTATAAGGAACTCAACTACATATTTAATCAATTAATTGATATTTGTAGAATAAAAGTAAAAGATTCAAAAAAGATAATCCGGGTCATGGCAAGCAAGCAAATAGGATCAATAAGAAAAGATTATGGTATTGGTGAATTGAGCAAAGAGAATGTGAGTTCCAATCCAATTGTACAGTTTGAAAGTTGGTTTAAAGAGGCTTATGAAAGGGAAGGAGATGAAGCCAATGCCACTACACTTTCTACTATTGGTCTCGATGGCCATCCTGAAGGGAGGATTGTTTTGTTGAAGTTTTATTCTGAGGGTGGATTTGCATTTTATACCAATTACAACAGCATGAAAGGGCAGGAGCTGGAAAAGCATGATTTTGCTTCTCTCACGTTTCATTGGAAAACACTCGAAAGACAAGTGAGAATCCGTGGGACAGTAGAAAAAACAAACCCAATTATTTCAGACGATTATTTTGATTCAAGGCCTAGAGAAAGCAGAATAGGGGCATGGACAGAGTCAGGAGATTGCAGATCGACATGTTTTGGAAGAGAATGAGCTTTTTTATAAAAATAAATTTGAAGGGCAAGAGCAAATACCTCGTCCACCACATTGGGGCGGATTTATTATAAATCCTCAAAAGATCGAGTTTTGGCAGGGGCGTTCAAGCCGTTTGCACGATAGAATCGTTTATCAGTTGGAAGGATCGGACTGGAAAATCAAGCGCTTGGCTCCTTGAAAGCAGATCCCAATATATACCTCACCCGTTACGCCTATCCAAAATGCTATTTGGACTATAAGCCAGATGCCACAACAGACCTAATAGTAGTCTTGCCGTGCCACAACGAACCGGCATTGCTTACTTCTCTGGCTGCTATTGACGTATGTGATAGCCTGTATCCGGTAGAGATTATCGTAGTGATCAATGCATCGGCAGATGCATCTGAAGGAGTGAAACTTCAAAATACAAACACCTATAATTCCGCTCTTGAATGGCTTAGGGATAAAAAGCAATCGAACAAGAGTTTTCATTTTATACTGGAAAATGAATTGCCTAAAAAACATGCAGGAGTAGGGCTAGCAAGGAAAATAGGAATGGATGAGGCTGTCCGTATGTTTGAGTCAATAGACAAACCCAAAGGAGTGATTTTGTGCTTTGATGCGGACTGTACTTGTGAGCAAAACCTGCTGACTGAAGTTTGTGCTTTTTTCGATAAAAACCCATCATCACCGGGTTGTGCGATCAATTTTGAGCATCCTCTGGAAGGGGAATTGGATGTGCAGGTATACAAAGCGATTACCTACTATGAAATGCACTTGAGGTATTATGTAGATGCCCTGAAGTATGCCGGATTTCCTTACGCTTTTCAAACGATAGGTTCAAGTATGGCAGTTCGGTCAAGCGCATACCAAAAACAAGGTGGGATGAACCGGAGAAAAGCCGGGGAAGATTTTTATTTTCTACATAAAATCATTCCTTTGGGAGACTTTGGTGAGGTGAATGCTACTGCTATTTATCCTTCCCCCAGAGCATCGGACAGGGTGCCTTTTGGTACAGGACGAGCAGTAGGAGAGTGGCTTTCTGGTGATCAAAATGAATACATGACTTACAACCATCATATTTTTGAAGACCTTAAAAATTTCCTGACACAGGTTGACTCTTATTTTAAAATGAATCAAAACGACATACAAAAACAATTGGAGCGTTTGCCAAAAAGTATTCGTGAGTTTTTAACTGCCTCTGATTTTAATCATAAAATAGTGGAAGTCAAAAGTCAGTCCACCAATATTGATACTTTTAGAAAGCGATTTTACCAGTGGTTCGATGGGTTTCGAGTATTGAAATATGTTCATTTTGCCCGAGATCATTACTATGCAAATATTCCCACAACGGTAGCGGTAAGTTGGTTGTTTGAAAAATATGATTTGCCAATTCCAACAGATGTAAAAGCGATGCTCCTGGCATTAAGGGAGGTTGACAAATCAAAAATCTAGTGAGCCCTTTCTGTAATTGATTTCATCAAAGTTGCTTCTCTGTGGAGTATTGACTAACATTAAAAGATCAACCAAACACTCAGTCTAATGATCTATCGCTTTGCTTTTTCGACTTTTCTTTTCTTTCTAATAGTGACTAACTATTTGACTTATGGTCAGTCGGATGTAAACTCCGAACCGTTAAGGGTTGGAATTGCTGGGCTATCTCACTCGCATGTACATGGGATATTGAACAGGCCGGATAAAGGTGATGTCGAAATTGTAGGGATAGTAGAAGCTGACATGCAACTGGCAAAGAGGTATGCTGATCGATATGGCTATTCTATGGATATGGTGTATGCCAATATAGAAGACATGTTGGAAGCGGTGAAACCAGAAGCGGTTCTGGCATTTAATTCCATTTTCGAGCATTTGGAAGTGGTACAAGCTTGTGCGCCTAGAGGTATTCATGTGATGGTAGAAAAGCCGCTGGCTGCCAATTTGGAACATGCCTTGGAGATGGAAAAACTGGCTAAAAAGCATCAAATTTATTTATTGACAAATTTCGAAACTACTTGGTATCCCACCAACCACAAAGCATACGAAATGGTAGAGAATGGCGCTATCGGGAAGGTTCGAAAGGTAGTAG
>CAXBNB010000589.1:0-3379 GCA_963976505.1 uncultured Reichenbachiellaceae bacterium | reverse complement strand
GCTTTTTTAGCCGTCCGAGTGATTTGGTGATAGCTAAGAAAAATTCTGGAGATGAAGCCACTCCTGAAATCGTACTGCAATCAGCCGAATCTTTCTTTTTGCAGGCTGAAGCGGCAGTAAGAGGCTTGTCAACAGGAAATGCACAGGCTTTGTACCAATCAGGTATCAAGGAAGCTATGAGGGTATGGGGTATTGATGATGGTAGTATCGATAGCTTTTTGGCAACTGAAGACATGGCACTATTGAACAGTACAACCGATGAGAATCTTGAGAAAATAGCTATACAGCGTTGGATAGCTGGCTATTCTGATGGTTATGAAGCATGGGCAGTAGTAAGAGATACTGGATATCCTTCTAACCTTGCTCAGGGTGTAAGTGATTTTGATATTTACGACCCTGGTACTATTGTACAGGGAAGGTATCCACAGAGATTGCGCTATGGAAATGGACTTCAAGCCTCCAATCCAAGCAATTTCGAAGCTGCTATTTCTAGCCAAGGGGCTGATTTACAGGAGACCAAACTTTGGTGGGCTAAATAATAAAGGACCGCTTTTTAGATTAAAAAGGTTACTCAAGAGTGAGTAACCTTTTTTTGTTCCAAGCCTGCGGTTATCGAAAATACCTTTTCTCTTAAAGGCATTGACGTGTAAAGAGTTTATTTATGAAGGACATTTAATAATTAACTGTAAATTTTCACTTACACCTTTAATAGAAATATTAAAATAATTGAACCTTTATACCCTAAAGAAGTATTTAGATATGGAATTAGAAAATTATATTTGAAAGATGAAGAAAGGAATATTGGTTTTAGTATTTGGGTTAATCGCTACTTTTTCAATATCACAAATACGTCAACCTGCTACTTGGAGTTATAAACTCTCCAATGATAAAGTCGAAGTAGGTGCAGAGGTAGAATTGATATTTAATGTCAAACTTGAAGATACATGGCACCTATACACTGCGGATTTAGACCCTGAAATTGGCCCCCTACCTACAGTTTTTGAATTTACGCCTCACCCGAGCTACGAATTGGTAGGTGACATCCAACAATTTGGAGTACATAAAGTATATGATGAAATTTGGGAGTCGGACATTACCTACTTCAGCGACAAAGCAGAATTTAGACAAAAAATAAAAGTGCTTTCAGCTGATCTGAATTTTTCAGGAAGGTATGAATATCAAGTATGTACAACAGTGGATGGGTTGTGTATTTCTGGAGAAGGAGAGTTTGACACTAAAAAGATAGCTGAAGGCGATTCACAACAGGAAAGTGTCAGTAACCCATCTACAAAGCAGAAGTATGTTGTTAAGCAACCTAGCGATGAAAGTGCTGATGCTGTTGACACAAGCAGCTCTTCAAAGGACCAGTCACTCTGGGGGTTTGCGATAGTAGCATTTTTGGCAGGTTTGGCTGGACTGCTCACTCCTTGTGTATTTCCTATGATCCCCATGACGGTTACTTTTTTCTCACACGATAGTGATAAAAAAGGTAAGGCCATTCGAAATGCCATTGTGTATGGACTGTCTATCATTGCCATTTATACCATTGCCGGAACTATTGTTGCCAAAATCAATGGGCCAGAATTTGCCAATTGGCTCAGCACACACTGGATTCCAAATATATTCTTCTTTGCGGTTTTCATGCTTTTTGCATTGTCATTTTTAGGTATGTTTGAAATCGTGTTGCCTAGTTCTTGGGTCAACAAAGTAGATGAACAAGCGGATAAAGGTGGGTTGTATGGTGCATTTTTCATGGCATTTACGCTCGTGTTGGTTTCCTTTTCATGTACAGGGCCAATAGTAGGTAGTATTTTGGTAGAGTCGGCAGGAGGGCAAATTTTGAAACCAATTGTGGGCATGTTTTCATTTTCACTGGCATTTGCCATTCCCTTTACCCTTTTTGCCATCTTCCCGGATTGGCTCAATAAACTACCTAAATCAGGTGGCTGGCTCAACAGTGTTAAAGTCGTTTTAGGATTTTTGGAATTGGCTCTGGGATTGAAATTCCTCAGTGTGGCCGATCAGGTGTACCATTGGGGTATTTTAGATAGGGAAATCTATTTGGCATTGTGGATTGTGATTTTTACTCTGATGGGTTTTTATTTGTTGGGAAAAATTAGAACCAACCATGATAGTGCATTGGAAAAAGTGGGTGTGCCGAGGTTGATGCTCGCCATAATCACATTTTCATTTGTAGTCTATCTGATCCCGGGCATGTTTGGTGCTCCACTAAAAGGACTGGCGGGCTACTTACCCCCAATGACGACCCATGATTACAATTTACCACAATTGATTGCGCAAAATAGTAGCAGCGCATCCCAGCAAGAAAGCATTTACGATCTGTGTGAAGAGCCCAAATATGCCGATATGCTTCATTTTCCACATGGCATCAAGGGATACTTTGATTTAGAGCAGGCCTTGGCTTGTGCCAAAAAACAAGATAAGCCTGTTTTTATAGATTTTACTGGTCACGGATGTGTGAATTGCAGGGAGATGGAAGCCAGGGTATGGTCAGATCCAGAGGTGCTTAAACGGCTCAAGAATGACTATATAGTAGTGGCGCTGTATGTGGATGAAAAAACTGAACTGCCTGAATCGGAGTGGTACAATTCAACCTTCGATCAAAAGGTAAAGAAAACCATTGGCAAGCAAAACGCCGATTTTCAAATTACGGCTTTCAATAACAATGCACAGCCATACTATGTGTTGATGGACTACAATAAAAAACCTTTGGTTACCTCCAAGGCTTATGATCTTAATGTGCAAAATTTTATTGATTTCTTGGATAAGGGAAAGCATGAGTTCCAAGCTGTACCTTCTATTCAGATTTATTAAGGTTATTGCATTGAAAAGTACCGATAGAGAGGGTGTCCTGTATTGACTGAAGATTAATTCTGTAAGTTTTTCAAAGAAGATTCTCTAACGACAACTTCAGTTTTGAGCTCAATTGTTGTCGGGTCAATTACACGATTATCTTCTGTTGCTCTTATGGACTCAAATAATAGCCTCGCAGATTCCTTGCCCATTTCATAACCAGGTTGTTTTACTGATGAGAGGGGCGGTTCGACAGCAGCGGCCATTCTCCAGTCGCTAAAACCTATTACTGCTACATCGTTAGGGATTTTCAAGCCAGATTTTTTTATCGCCTGCATTGCGCCAATGGCGACTACATCAGTAATGGTAAAGATGGCATCAGGTGGATTTGTCAACTTCAACAGTTCAAGAGTGGCATCAAAACCTTCTTCATGTGTGACCCCAGCACATGTTTTTACAAATTCATCATTAAAAGGAATATGATGGTCTTCCAAGGCCTTTTTATACCCATTAAACCTATCTATGGCATTTAGAGGATTTTTTGGACCTCTTATATGAGCAATTT
>CAXBNB010000588.1:0-3381 GCA_963976505.1 uncultured Reichenbachiellaceae bacterium | reverse complement strand
GAAAACCATCACATTATCAGACGCTTATGACACTAAACTGACGGCTATGGACGGCCGACCAGGAAGGTATTCGGCTTGTGGCTCGGCAGCCATCAAAAACTCTTCATCTTCCACAAAACCAACAGCATCCTTATCTTCTTCATTGGCTTGATAGGAGAAGATGGTGGCCAAACGGAGATTGTGCTCACCTGCCGCTTTCTTCTGCAAGAACAACTTATAGTACTCTATCAGAACGGGAACACTAGACACACAAAATATGGCTGTAAACTCCCGACTATGGGTTTTACGTTGATGGTTAGAAATGATGTAATCCGTAATGTTGGTGAGTCGCTGAGGGGCGTTCATTACTTCCGCTTCATCAATGGCTTCTACATTGATATCCAGAATATGGTCTTTCTTTTTAAAGGTCTGAATGTATTCTACTGAAAACTTCAATACGTTTTCATCTCGAATGGCATCTGTGATCACATATTTATGCAAACAGTCTCCAAATAGCATGGTGGTCGTTCGCTTACCGTATTCATTGGTTCCAGCGTTCTCCTCAAAAATTGGCGTACCGGTAAACCCAAACATCTGACACTCACCGAAGAACCGTTTAATATCTTCATGTGTCTTGCCAAATTGGCTTCTATGACATTCGTCAAATATGAAAACTACTCGTTTGTCTCTGAGGGCTTCCATCCTACTCAAATACCTCTTCTTGCTGATGGCAGTATTCAATTTTTGAATGGTGGTAACAATGAGCTTATTGTCAGCTGCCAATTGATTGACCAGGGTATTCGTATTGTTGGTGCCATCAATGCTGCCTTTGCTAAAACTGTTGAATTCTTTGGAGGTCTGGTAATCCAGATCCTTACGATCCACTACAAACACCACCTTGTACACTTCTTTTAAGTTGGTAAGAATCTGAGCGGTTTTAAAAGAGGTGAGTGTTTTCCCCGAACCGGTCGTGTGCCAGATATAGCCAAATTTGGTGGTTGTTTTCACCCGCTCTATGATCGCTTCTGTAGCATAAAATTGATATGGACGAAGCACCATCAGAATTTTCTGAGATTCATTAAGCACCACGTACTTAGTGATCATCTTGGAAATATGGCAAGGCTCTAAAAACAATTCTGAAAAAGCAGCTAGTTGAGTAATAAGCCTATTTTTCTCATCTGCCCAATAAAACGTCTGTTTAAACGAACGTGCCTTTATGGGGCCATTGGCGTAGTATTTTGTATTGACCCCATTGCTGATCACAAAAACCTGAATGAACTGAAAAAGACCATGTCCTGCCCAATACGAATGTCTTTCATAGCGGTTGGTCTGATTGAATGCCTCTTTTAGTTCAAGACCTCTCCTTTTCAATTCTATTTGCACCAAAGGCAGTCCATTGATTAATAGGGTAACATCGTATCTGTTTTTATGACTGCCTTCAATAGTGACCTGTTGTGTTACTTGAAACTCGTTTTGACACCAGTGAATCTGATTGATAAGCTCAACGGTCTTGGTTTCACCTTCATCATTGGTGTAAGGCACACGATCTCTAAGAATTCTCGCGCGCTCAAACACATTGCCTTTATTGATGAAGTTGAGAATTTGTTTGAACTCATTTTCACTTAGCGATACCTTATTGTGGACTTCAAGCTGAGTTTTCAGGTTGGGCAACAAGTCCTTTTCGTCATGGATAATAACTTTTTTATATCCTAGTTTTTCTAACTGGACAATGAGGTTGTTCTCTAATATTTGTTCCGCTTGTGAAGTCATTTCCAAAGGGGTTCGTTTTGCCAGTCTTCCATTTCACCATTACTATCCGAAGGAATGCCCAAGAATTGGATAGGGACATTTGGATATTTACCAAATAAGGTCGTCAGCTTCTCTTTTAGACTATTGCCCGGATTAGCCCGAATCAGCAAGTACTTTAGTACACACAGAAAATAAAATACCCGCTTATTATTTTGAAAAGATGGTGACAGCCATGGCCCTACAGGTTTTAAAATTTTCTCTGGTTCTATGGCCAAATCCCTATTCCATAGGCGTGAGTGATGAGCGCAAAGATTTCGCACATAGGTGAGCGAATGCAGCCAAGAGGTGAATACCGTTGGATGCACATCAAAAAAGGAAGCAATGTCTTTCTTATCCGCATTATTCTTCAATCCTCGGTAGAGATGCGACAACTCTCCCATAGTCAATAACTCCATGCACATCCATGCTGGTGGGTTTGCTGGTGTATGATAGGTATCTATATAGTGCTTGATAAATACCTCTGGTCTGCGAGCTGTTTTAGCTCGTGAAATAATTCCTTGAAAATCACTATACGGATCAACCAGGTGACCCACTCTATTGTAGAAAGGGATGATGAAATGCTTTTGATCATCCTGCCAATGTGCATCCTTGTATTTCAGCGCCATGCTATAGATGATTTGTGTCCGGATTGCTACTTCAATTCTCTCAATACAGTCAAACACTAATAGCCGAAGTTCTCTATCGAAGCTATACGTATCAATGATTTGCTGAAACGTGGTTCCTTTATTAAAATAATCTTTTACAAGCTGATAAGGCAAAAAATAGGCACTTAATCGGTAATAGCTAATTTCTTGTAGATAGGTAATTGCCTTTGTCTCATCTGAAACAGTAAGTCCTCGAGACTTGAGTAGCTCAAGTTGATCCCTGAAAGATAATGGAGCCTTATGGTAGGTGCGTTTACTCATAGGCATAAAACGAAAAAACCCCCCAAGTGTGCTTCAAAGAGAGGCATGGAAGGTGTATTGTCTTTAGTGAAAACGACCCGAGAGCAGTTCTTATGGTATGCATCTCAGGTTCAGTTAATGCAAATATACGACTAATGATTACATTTTGATACAAAAAGGATACACTTTTTAAGTACTGACCATATGTATTCAAACTACTTTTCATACAAACATTTTTTGTAATAGACCTTTTTTTAAGTTGCTTGATTCTTCAATTTGATTACCCGATTTCTGAATAGAATCATCTAGTGAAGAAAGAAAAGACGCTATTTTCTGTTGTTCTTCATTACAAGGCATTTGAATTGAAAGGTTTCCAAGTCTGGTGGTGGAAATGCTAAGAACCTTGGTGCCTTGTGCAATTCGCATTATTTCACGTCTCAAAGCAGAATTCTTCATTAAGTGTCCTGCAAATCCAATAATCGGTTCATTTGCCTTTCTTCTTGCCATTAACGTGTGAAGGCCACTTAACACCTTCTCATCATTGAGATTAATTACCTCAATTGTTTTACCTATATCTGCATAATCTTCTGACGCATCCGCAATAACTAAGTCACCTTCTTGAAGATAGTTTTGTTCATTGATTTTACTTAGGTCAATATCTTCATTAATGAATGGAACTAGCTCCTTCTCGATATTAAAATGACTGTTA
>CAXBNB010000587.1:0-3389 GCA_963976505.1 uncultured Reichenbachiellaceae bacterium | reverse complement strand
ACAGATGGATTGCCGGGAAAATCTCCGAAGGCTATTTTTCGATTTCCCCGACCGTTAACATCCCCTTTGTTAAACCCTACATCAATAGAACCTCCACTTGTTCCAAAATTTTCATTAAAATCGATTATACCATGTCCATCCATGTAATCCCTTTCGGACGAAAAATCATCATACCAGATTATACTTTCATCCAATTTATGGGATTGAACCTTAGCCATCTCCACAAAATTTATATGTGGAATTTCTACATCTTCACTTAAAGTATCCTGCTGAGTACTTTTTGTTTTTGAATTATCAGAAACACGCTCAGCACACCCTAAAAGTGTTGTTAGTATTAGATGAAATATAAAAAAGCTTCTCGCTACCATATTTTTGATTTTAATGAAGAATATTGGATCTTTTTAATGCTTTTAACCTCTCTATTGAATACCTTCTGGAAACATCTTCAGCCACTTTCGGGCATTTTTTGCATATATTTTGTCCACTACTTCTTTAGGCAGTTTTAGGCCTTGGAATTTTTCATTTACCCTATCACTGGTCATCCATTCATCAGTAACCAAAAACTGCCAATCCAACACCCAGGTGTCATGCATTTTCTTTTGCAATTCATTTATCTCTACTTTTCCATTGTCGCCCATATCGGTAGCGTAAAGCAGACGGTCTTGGTATTTTATGAAAAAATTCCGCACCTTCTCCCTGTCTTCTATGGTTTGGTAAAATACCTGCCCAATCCGAGCCGCCAAATCCACCGACATGCTTGGAAACTTATCCAGTCGTTTTGCCAGCTCATCCACATCATGCTCAAGGCTGCCCATGTGCGCCCCCATAAAAGTAAGGTTTGGATGTTTGGCCAGCATTCTGTCACGTGCTGCTATTTGTTCCTCATAGGAAGGCATTTCTGGGTGTTGATACATATGGTATTCCGGATGTTCCCTGAAATAGGTAACGTCGTTGTTGACAATCATTTCATCAAGTGGCAACCAACAATTTTGTGGTTCTCCCAAGTGTCCAACCAGCGTTTTTCCTCTTTTCTCAATGTAGCTGAAAATGGTATCCAACTTAGGATCATCGATCATCACCAACTCTCCATTACTATCCCGAAAAACCATTCCAATGTTTTTCCAAACTTTTACACCTACTGCTCCATCATTAAAGCATTTGTCCAACCAGGCAATAGTATTAGCTACCCAATCCGGATCATCCCATTCTTTGATGGAAAAGGCGGTAGCCATCTCAAACTGCTCAGGATGTCGGCTCTTCTGATCCAACCGAAAAGCATACTGATTTTCTATGTGTTCCCATCCTTTTGTAAAGTCAACCACAATATTGAGCAGTTTGAAATTGTCCTTTTTGGCTTGTTCCACAAAGGCATCTCGGGAAGTCCCGACGTGAATGTGCACATCCATTTTTTCTACTTTCCAGTAGTCGTCTAGAGAATAGAACTCACTAGAGTCAGTACAAGAACAGAAAATACATAGCAGCATCAATAAAATTAGATTTTTTATCATTGTAAATGTTTTTTAAAGTGATTTAAGCCTTGTTTTTGCTTTTCTTTAATGTTTAAAAGTTAAAAGCATTACCCAATGTCCTTCAGAAGGTGTTTTTATTATTGTAGATCCACCTCCGTCAATTGATACCCCACTTTGCCAACTCGATTGCATTACATCTAACCATTGAATTTTCACTTTGCCTTTTGTGTCTTTCAAGTTCAAGTTGACTTCTCCTCCGTTTGTGAAATATACTGCGTAGTATTTTCCTGGTATAGCCCGACAATATGCCTCATTTTCGTCTCTTCCTGACAACAACTCATTGCTGGGAACTGCACTAAAAAAATCAGTACTATCAGATAATTGCCTCATGCTACTAATGACTGCACGCGCTTCATTATTTAGCCCTAGTCCAGAATCAGGACGATGAAAACGAACAGCCGCAGAACCAAAGAACACGCTTCTTATAAAACTCTGAATTCCATTTTGAGTGCCTCCTCCATGTTGCCCCAAATCATTCCCATATGTCTTCACATTTGTCAAAGGCCTGAGCTTACCAACCGACCTTAACCGTTCTATCTGTTTCAACCCATTTTCCCAATGATTTTGTCCTCTTTGATGATTGTTTTGTGAAATTTCTACAAAATCATAAATTTCAGGATGATCAAAAGTCTCTCTATGCAAAATATGATCAAGGTCCCATGGATCCCACATTTCAGTAATATTCACATGTGTTCCATGCTCTTGCGCTTTCTTATGAATATACTCTGCCCAAAATTTTCCCCAAGATGCCGGTACCGATGTTTCATTGTCAATGCAATACAATACGTTCCCGTATTTGAGAGAGTACGACAATAACTTATCTACAAACCGTTGCTGATAATTGAGTACAAGAACATTATTTTGTTGCATTGGGACGGACCAAAAAAAAGGATTTTCCGTCCATGTTGGATGTGTATCTATTTGTTCGGGAAGTTTTACACGCTGCTGTGTATAGTTATTATTATTCTTGGGGTTAAAAGGATTTTTACTCCAATTCTCTCGATAAAAATCAAAAGTAGCCCATAACTCAATTTGGACTACAATATCTCTATCAGAAGTGAGTTGTAGAAACTTTTCAAATCTAGCCCAGTATTCGTCATTCCATTTACCAAGATCAAAAAGTTCTTTTTTGGCATCAAAATAAAAAGCCCATAAGTTTCCATCATCTCTCGATGACATAGTGTTCCTAACATAATTACCTCCAACCTTCATTAAGCTATCAAGTGAATTTTCTAAGTCTGGTATCTGAAATAAATTATCCTCTACACTACCTCCCAACAATAAGACTAGCTCTCCTTTGTATGACCAGTACTGCGGAAATTCTGAGCTTTGCTCTATTAGATTCTGAGCGCTCAATTCTAGCGTCATAAGTAAAAAGATAAATACAAATGTTTTAATTTTCATGGTTTAAAGACTTAGTTCAATATTCATTTATGATACATAATCAAATACTTTTTTACGGTAATTTCATACCATTCTCAATTCTATTTCAACCCTAATTTTACACGTAATAATTGTCATGCGTTACCAAATAGTCCTTCTTTGTCCGTATCAAAAAAATACACCCCTTTACCCTTCTTACATTGAATCCGATGACTTATTTATTATGTAATTGTCAAAATTCCAACTTCAAAGACTGTCGGTAAGCTTTTAGCTTTGTAAGATAACCCTCCATGTCTAGTAGCTGTTCGTCATAAATCAAGTAACTCATATCAGCTGTACGGTTGGCGAAATGCCGAGAACGATCCATCTTATAAAAGTATTTTTTATCAGGAGTAGACATTCCTTTTGGCAATCGTGTCTTCTCCCACACATTTACCAACTCTGTATAGACTTTCTGTCATCTAGCCAGACTTTCTT
>CAXBNB010000586.1:0-3393 GCA_963976505.1 uncultured Reichenbachiellaceae bacterium | reverse complement strand
ACTTGGCTTTTCATGACGTACTCACTTTCGGTTTCCGTCATTTCTGCGTAGGCAGAAATCTCATAAAGAAACTTCAGGGTTTTTGTATGATGCGACCCCTGTCTTCACAGGGGTGACGGATCTGGGAGGGTGTGTGCTTACAATGGCGAAGGTGGATTGGTAGCTAGGCTAGCTTTTTATCCTTGAAGGACTTGCGTCCAAATCACTTTACTAATACCTAGAAACCACAATATTTTCTCAGAGCCCTATGAAGTAGACTCTGAGAAAAATTGTTGTATTTTTAATTTCAATCTGCTATCGAAATGGCTTTTGGCACTCCCTTCCTAACAGCCATATACTGCTTTTTGACTTCCTCATTATTTGAGCGTTCTATATTCATTTCCCCAAAACTCTTCCCGAACATCTTTTGAGCTCGCTCATCATAGATTTGGTTAAAGGCTTCTTGTATAAAAGTAAGGTTAAGCAAATAGTCATTGAAGGTATCGTCATCTTTATATTTAGCACTTACTACATAGTCCGACGATTGTCTTTCAATATGGCTTTTTACGAAACGTTCTACTTTGTTTTGGTTAGCAAAACCATCTTGGTTGCCTAAGTCTATCATTAGTATTTCTGTTTTATCAAGAGTAACGATATCACCTTTCCTTGTTCCTTTACTTAGGTCAAAACTTGGCATTTGTGGTAACCCTGATCTGGTGTTTTCTGGATCTGGAGGAAGCAAAAAAGTTATTTCTACTTGTTTGCCACTGGTAGTTTTTCCGAGGTAAAGTAATTTTCTTCGATTGGCATTGCGAAACTCCAATTGCACATCTCGAACTAAAGCCATAGACTGTTTACCATCAATTACTACTACTACAATAGTCGATTCGGATGATTTTTCTGCAACTAATGAAGCAATTTTATCTATTTCTACTTCTACATTGTTGATGGTTATTTTGTTGTCTTGGATTGTCAAGTTCAAAGCGTTGCTTAGGTCTCTATTGTACGTAACTGTTGTACTTGGTAATATCGGTACATTGATGTCATCGGCATATTCTACTGGTGAAGATGAAATCGGTTTGATCGAAACTTGCTCATCAACCTTGAAATTGCATTGTACAATTACTAAACTAAAAATTGTTGCTATGGATAGGGTGATAGCCACTTTGGCTCTTCCGACCCATCCTGATTCTTTTATTGTCATCATGGTTATTCGTTTTTTTATGAATGATAAATTGAAATTGTGTACCAACCCGTATGAGTTGTTGCTGATCAATTGTCTCAAAAGCAAAGACTGATACTCAACCAAGGAATGACCCGATGCAATCATTTTTTTGTCTGCTATATATTCATGTGTAGTTTTTAGGGATTTAATCAGCAGCCAAACCACAGGATTGAACCATAAGCCTGCTGCCAAAAGTTGAACAAATAATAAATCAATAGAATGTCTCTGTTTGATATGGGTTTTTTCATGTGCAAGAATCTGATCGAATTCTTCACTGTCTATCAAATCTTTGTAAACAAACACATATTTCATAAATGAAAAAGGAGCAATTGGATGTGGCAGTTTGACTACTACCACACCTTGAATGGACTCCTTAGGATTGGAAGATTTGAGCCTAATTATCCAAAGAAATGTCCATGAAATACGAAAAATCATGGCCAATAAACCTATTCCATAAACGGTTAACAACAGTGTCAATGCCATTTTTTTCGAATTCCAAGCCACTGTTGGCATGTTGGTGTTGGTATTTACCTGCTGATTGTTCAATGTTCTGTTTGATCCTTCATAAGACCAGGATGCCAGTGCTTCGTAGTACGATGCTCTGATACTGCTGAGCTGTTCAATGGGCTGTTTTATAATCGCCACTTTTGAAGGAAAGAGATCAAAATTCAATAAGGGGAAAAGAAATGAAAAGCCCAAAATAAACAACAGGAAAAAGCGGTTGAGGCTAAAAAATGTTTCGTTTTTTAGTAGTAGCAGGTAGAGCGAATAGAGGATTGCCAACACTGTGCTGACTTCCAATAAATACAGTATTACCTTACTCATTTTTCTGTGATTTAAGGTCTTCAAGCATTTTCATTACCTCATCTAATTCTTTTTCGTCTAGTTGTTTACTTTCAGAAAAGAAGTTGACCACTTGCTTCAGTGAATTGTTATAATAATCTGAAACCAACCTGGACAACTGACCCGTGCTGTAATCCTCCTTTGAAACCAAAGGGTAGTACTGGTATGTTTTACCATAGGCTTTAAAACCTACGATCTCTTTTTGAACCAATACCCTAACTATAGTGGATACAGAATTGTAGGGAGGTTTAGGGTCGGGGTACTGTTCGATTATATCCTTGATAAAACCTTTTCCAATACCCCAGAGAATTTTCATTATTCTCTCCTCTGCCTTAGTTAAAGTTGTCATTGCCTTATATGTTTAATTGAATCAGCTTTTGCAAGTATATAACTTATAATTAAGTTATACAACTTATTTATAAATTATAAAACTTAGTATTAAGTTTTATCTGTTAAGGTATTTAGAAAATTGATCATAACACAGACTAATTTTAATAAATCTAATTGAGAATGTGAGAAGTTAGTAAGTGAGAAATAAATGCTAATATTTCCTGCGACGAATTTACATGGGGCGATTCTCTTATAGATTTTGTCATTTCTGCGGAGGCAGAAATCTCATTAAGATGGTTGAGGTTTTTTACATGATGAGACCCTGTCTTCACAGGGGTGACGGTTCCGGAAGGGTGTGTGCTTACTCTTTTAATTTAATGACATATGTAGCTTGCAGGTCACAAGACCAGCAAAGGCAAGCTTTTCAGGGGTCACCTTGACGAAGGAAAGGTCTTGTTGGTAGATTGTACTATTTATCAAACGGCAAAGTTGTAGTTAGATCGTACTTGGCTTTTTCTGACATACTTCCATTCGGTGTTCGTCATTTCTGCGCAGGCAGAAATCCCATAAAGATACTTCAGGCTTTCTGTATGATGCGACCCCTGTCTTCACAGGGGTGACGAATCCGGGAGGGTATGTGCTTACTCTTTCTAATAAATAAGGGACAATAAGCTACTTGCAGGTCACAAGACCAGCAAGGGCAAGCTTTTCAGGGAAACTCACTTTGTCACCTTGACGAAGGAAAGGTCTTATTGGTTGATTGCAGGTAATAATTATACCGCATGTCTGCCGCTAGATCATACTTGGCTTTTTATGATGTACTCACTTTCGGTTTCCGTCATTTCTGCGTAGGCAGAAATCTCATAAAGATACTTTACGCCTAACTTAATATTAAACCAGAGGTATGAATTGCTTGTAGGTCACAAAAAAAGCCTTACCAACACAATCGTTTGATAAGGCTTATTTAGTCGTCCCTTAAAAACTCATTTTCTGTCGTGATATTAAACCAAATTGGA
>CAXBNB010000585.1:0-3398 GCA_963976505.1 uncultured Reichenbachiellaceae bacterium | reverse complement strand
TTTGGTTTGCAAAAGGTTTCCCCTAGAATCAAAAGTTTTGATCGAGACAGTTACTTTCTTTTTGTATGTTTTTTCGTTGAGTATTACCGTAAAAGTCTTGGTTCTATCATCCGTCCTTACATCTATGATATCACTGTTGTTGTTGTAAAACCCGGGAAGTACTTTGGGCTTTTGCTCTATCATGTCATACAGCATCACCACAGGTCTAAAGTTAGCTGTACCTCCAAAAATGATGGTGTTTTCTATAACTTCGAAGGTATTGAGTTGCATGGGAAATACAGTATTCACCTTGTATGAAGTGGTATCCCCTCTTTGTAAATCCAATCTCATCACACGCATTTCTTCGAGCTTATACTGCGACTTACCAAAAAGCAAGTAAAATCCATCACCGTTAAAATCATATCCTAAAAAACTAGAACCAAATGGAATAGCGTATTGCTTGACCCATTGAATATTCAAGGCACTGTCAACGAGGTTGAAATTCCATTCAAAACCGTCTCTGCTTCTGTTTTTAGTTTCTTTGATTACGAGAAGACCGTTCTCTTCTGCTGGGATTATTTGAAAATGCCCGTCACTGTTATCAATTTCGAATTCAATACGATTGGGCTGTACGATAAAAGAAGACTTTTGAGAAGTGGTGTCCTTCTTTGACTTCCTCTGAGCAAAACATTGAAAGCTAACCAACAGCAAAAGTATCAGGTACTTATTCATAAATGACATTTGACAAATCAATCCTACATATATGCTAAAAGTTTAGCATCCTAAAACCCTTATAAATGTAAGGAAAATAGATGGATCAGGACTCACTCATTCCAATAATTATATCAAATTCTTCTCTTTTCACAGGCTGAACAGAAAGTCTGGAATTGTTCACCAATACCATTTCACTTAGTCTATCTTCTTGCTTTATATCTTCTAAAGTCACAGCCTTTTTAAGCTTTCTTTCGGGAACAAAATCCACCACAGACCATCGTTCGTCATCTGTAGTAGGGTCTTGATAATGTTCACTGGCAACTTTGGCTATTCCTACCACACATTTTTCGTTGACACTGTGATAAAAAAGTGCCAAATCCCCCACCTTCATGCTACGCATATTGTTTCGAGCAGCATAATTCCTCACTCCATCCCAGTGGTCTCTGCCTAGTTTCACAAGATCTTCCCAAGAATAAGCATTAGGTTCTGATTTAATAAGCCAGTAGTTCATTTGTATTCGATTATGATAATTCTATTCCGAAATTTATAAAAATCGTGAGGGATTGAAAAATAGAGCTACTACTTTTTAGGTGTGTAAGTGAGAATACTCATGTCATCACGCTGAAGTTCTCGCACTGCCAAGTCTTGAAGCTCCACACCTGTAATGCGGTCTATTTTTTCAAAAACAGAATCAAGAGATTGAATCCTGTTCAAATCCAATAAGCTTTTGGCCATCATGAGCATGATACTGTTGTAGTTTTCTTCTGACATTGCCAACTGTCCTTTGATCTGGTTTTTTGCGGTTTGCAACTGACTTGTCCCGAGCACTTTGTCTTGAAGTTTTCTTATTTCTTTAAAGGTAAGCTCCATAGATTTGTCTAGGCTGTCTGGCTCGGTACCATAAAATATGGAGAACATACCAGTGTCGGTATAAGGTTGATAACTGGATTCTATGCCATATACCAACCCATATTTCTCCCTCAATGTCAAATTCAATCGGCTGTTCATGCTCTGTCCACCGAGAATATTGTTGAGGACAAAAAAAGGGATTCTTTCCTTTTCATAGATATTAAAAGCCCTTTTACCAATAGCACAATGCGACTGTACTATGTCTTTGTCCTTATTTTGCGCACATGTGCTATAATCATTAACAGGAAGCCTCTTCTTCTCTGAAGTAATATTGGAAATATGCCCCAAATACTTCTCAGCTATCTTCACTACTTTTTTTATAGACACATTTCCAACCGAGGAAAAAACAATTTTACTTGTATCAATATTTTCACTTAAAAACTGTAAAAAATGAGGCTTTTGAAAAGACTTGACACTATCGGTATTGCCTAAAATATTGTTGCCCAACTGATGCCCTGCAAATATCAGTTCATCCATTTCATCCTGAATGGCATCTTCAGGGCTATCCTGATACATGGACATTTCCTCTAAGATCACCTGCTTTTCTTTTTCAATTTGTTTTTCGGGGAAAACAGAATTGAACGTAATATCAGTGAGTAATTCTACAGATTTATCAAAATGAATGTCTAAAGTCGAAGCATAAAAACAAATTTTCTCCTTGGTGGTATACGCATTTAACTCACCCCCCAAAGACTCCAGCCGATTGATAATGTGAAAAGCCTTACGCTTATGCGTACCCTTAAAAGCCATGTGCTCCCAAAAGTGAGCCAACCCCTGTTGATCTGGATTTTCATCCCTACTTCCAATATCCAGCATGATCCCACAATGAGCAATTTTTGTGTGGGTAACGTGCTTATGTACAACCCTAATCCCATTTGGCAGGGTAATCAAATCATATTCATTCATCTCTAAAAATCAAGCCACAAAAATAACTAATTTTGCCACCTTTAAATTCAAATTTCATGATTCCAAACAGAATCCTTGTTATTCAGACAGCCTTTATCGGTGATGTAATACTCACTACCAGTATTGTTGAAAATTTGAACGCCAAATTCCCCGATGCGCAAATTGATTTTCTATTGAGAAAGGGAAATGAGCAGCTCTTTGAAAACAATCCCCATGTTGCCAACCTTCTAATTTGGGACAAGAAAAACGACAAGCTCAAAAACCTTTTCAAAATCATAAAGTCGATCAGAAAAAATAAATACGACCTTCTGATCAATCTGCAGCGGTATTTATCTACAGGACTGTTTTCATTTTTCTCTAAAGCAAAGTATAAGGTCGGCTACAGCCAAAACCCTTTGTCTTTTTCTTATGACGAGAAAATTCCACATGTAATGACCTCCGGTCAACATGACATAGAAAGAAACAATCAATTGATCCGAAGCTTTACAGATGACAAAGCAGCCAAACCCAAATTGTATCCAACGAATGCTCATTTCGAAAAAGTAAAATCATACAAGTCAGAGAAATTCATCACCATCGCCCCTGCCTCAGTTTGGTTTACCAAACAATTTCCAAAATCAAAATGGGTAGAGTTTTTAGATCAGTTTCAATTCGAAGGAAATATATATTTCGTAGGAGCACCAGGAGATAGCACTCTTTGCAACGAAATCATCTCAATGACCAGCAAGAAGAAGTGCCATAATTTATGTGGAAAAATGTCATTATTGGAATCTGCGGCCTTGATGAAAGGTGCTGAAATGAACTACGTGAACGACTCAGCACCACAACACATTTGCTCCGCCTTGGATGCTCCCGTTACTGCCATTTTTTGCTCCACAGTCCCTGAATTT
>CAXBNB010000584.1:0-3402 GCA_963976505.1 uncultured Reichenbachiellaceae bacterium | reverse complement strand
CACGCCGGGTTGTACCAGTGGAATGATCTCTTTCTTTTCGCCCATCATCAAAACAGCTCCCATGTAAGCTTTGAGCTGCTGTACCTGATCTTTTTCGGTTACATTTACCACAATCGGCTGGATTCCGCTTTTCTGTGCTTCTTGTTCAATCTCTTCATTGTCGTTTGGACTGATAAATTCAAACACAATATTGCCTCCAGACCTGTTTTCATATTCCAACAATAAATCCTCAAAATCTTGCCTGTTACTGATAAGTTGTGTGGGAAGATCTTCTGAGAAATAGGCTTTCACTGTGATGACATCATCTAGATTTTCAAGGATGTCCAATGTGGCATCACTCAAAGTGTATCTCTTATCTTCAGTAAAATCCAATCTGAAATATAGTTTTGAAGAAATCAGGTTTATGACCACCAGGATGAGCATAAAAACGGATAATCTTACTATTACTGTACTTTTCTTCATTGTCTTTAGTTATTCCAATTTTTTCAAAAAAAATTAAGCACTCCAGTTTCTTCTGGATAGCATAGACTGAGAAAATGCCAATCCAGCCATGATTACCGAACCAAAATATATAAGGTCTCTAGAGTCTATTACTCCTCTGGAAAGAGAATCAAAATGAGTTCTCATACTGAGGTAGTTAAATATACTTCCGAACGCACCTCGAAAGGTGTAACCCATCACATCGAACAACAACTGGAAGAATATCCCAATGAGAAGGGCGAACAGAAATGCCACTATCTGGTTGTTGGTGATGGAACTGCAAAATATGCCTATGCTGATGTAGCCAGCCGAAAGCAACAGCAAGCCCAGGTAACCTCCTATGATGACTCCATGGTCTGCCGATCCCAGTTGGCTTACTGTGATGTAATAAGGCAGTGTGCATAGCAATGCAATCAGCACTAGGAGTACACAAGCCAAAAACTTTCCAACTACAATCTGCCAATCTGAGATGGCTTTTGTGCTGAGCAGTTCGATGGTACCGGCACGGTTTTCTTCAGCTAACATACGCATGGTAATGGCGGGTATAAAAAAGAACAAAGACCAAAAGGCTATTCCGAAGAATACCTGAAGACTGGCCTGATTCATCAAGAATACATTGTTGCCGAAAAGCCAAGTGAAAAAGCCACTAAGGCCTAGAAATATGATAATTAACACGTAGGCTATGAGTGAATCAAAAAATGATGCCAGCTCTCTTTTCGTTATTATCCAGATCTTATTCATAAGTCTGATTGTTTATTTTGATAGTTAAATTCAATATGAAAATCATTAATTGGTAAGCTCTCTGAAAACATCTTCAAGACGGGTTTCGATACCAGTCATCTCCATCAAATACCATTTATTCTGGACGCAGAGGTCGAAAATTGCTTTTCTAGAAAGACTCTCTGGTTTGCTCTGTACGCGAAAAAAACCAGCTTTTCCTTCCAGTGCATCTATTTTTTCTACTGTTGGCAATCCAAGTAATGCCTTGTGTACATCACCAGTTGAAGCTTCTATATGAACGGTCAGCAGCTCTTGTCCTTGCGATTGATGTCTCAGTGTATCGGCAGACCCATCTGCTACTATACGTCCCCGATTGATGATCAATATCCTGTCACAAGTGGCTTCTACTTCCGATAAGATATGTGAACTTAAGATCACCGTTTTTTCTTTACCCAGTTTTTTGATCAACTTTCGGATCTCAATAATCTGATTTGGATCAAGACCGGTGGTAGGTTCATCCAAAATCAAAACTTCTGGATCATGAATCATGGCTTGCGCCAGTCCCACTCTTTGTCGGTAACCTTTGGACAACTCGTTGATCTTTTTGTGCTTCTCGACACCAAGACCACACATATCAATCATATCACCGATACGGCTAGAAATCTTGGACTTTTCCACACCTTGTATTTCTGCGGTAAACCTTAGGTAGTCCACTATCGCCATGTCTGTGTAGAGCGGGTTGTTTTCGGGCAGGTATCCTATTTTCTTCTTTATTTCTTCAGGTTGGTTCAGTACAGAAAGACCATCCAACTTGATGTCACCACTGGTAGGAGACATGTAGCAGGTGATCATTTTCATTGTTGTACTTTTTCCTGCACCGTTAGGCCCAAGAAAACCAACCACTTCACCTGTCTTTACTTCAAAGGATATATTGTTTACAGCCTTCTGTTCACCATATTTTTTGGTGAGTTCTTCTATTACTATTGACATACTTGTGATCTGATAATTTGCACAATTCTAATTTTTAATTCGATGCAGTGCAAGTTTATAAAGTCAGAGATAAAAATTCAAGGAAGATTTAAATTCAATTGTTAAAAATTGTTAAGCGTCTAAATATGAGTAGTAAAAAGACAAACCACCATTCAAAACAGTGGTTTGCCAAATTCATTAAGTTCTAATCAGAAGTATCTCAAACAGTTTAATTGAAATTTCTAATCTTTTTTTGCAGTGGCCAAATTGGGATAAGGCACATCGTATCCTTTAACAGAATGCCAAATTATTCTATTGAAGACACCTTCGTCTGCTTCATCAACATCATCTAAAGGTATTTCCATTGATTGTTTGGCGAAAAACAACTGCTTTTCGTTGGTAATGGCTGATAGCGAAGGATTCATTTCATCCAATGGAATTTGATTGGGTAGTGCCGTATATGGAGAGAAGTCTGGTTCGTCTGTAAAACAATCTACTAGTGGCTCTGCCAGTAAATCAAACTGACTCATCGGAGATAATCCAAGGATTAGTTCAATGGTGCGGAGGTAGCTGTTTTGGTTGTAATGTGTACTGATCACTTCTCCTCTTTTTGTATAAGGGCTGATGCACATGGCAACTGTTCTCCGTCCATCTACATGATCAAGTCCAGCCTGAGGGTCATCCTGGATCACCAAAATGGCTGTTTCTTTCCAAAACTTACTTTTACTCACTGCTTCTACTATTTGCCCTAATGCCAAATCGTTATCAGCTACAGTAGCTCTCGGAGTAGGATATCCTGCCCTAGTTCCTACGGTATGGTCGTTTGGCAAGAGCATCACCATCAAATTTGGTAAGTTGTCATTTTTCTCAAATTCCTTTAACTCCTTGATGAATTCACCTGCTCTGTACACGTCCTGCACTTTTCCTGGAAATCCTACATATGTAGGGCATAGGTATGGTTCTAGTGAATGTAATTCAGTAGTTGCTGTGATTTTAATCTCATTGGTACCGGCTTTGTATTGATTGTACAACTGTGTCCAAGTGGCATCATTTGGTTCGATTTTGGCCTTTACAAACTCTCCGTAATCACGAAAAGTAAGTCCGGCATTCAATACTTTGTCCCATATAAACCCTGAAGAAGCATACGCCAACGCATCATCTCCATCATAGGGATAACTGCGAACAAACCCTCCAAAGCTTTTTTCAAGATAATCTGTAACGATACCTTCTACT